>NZ_JBNKPP010000062.1:0-14329 GCF_050295395.1 Agarivorans sp. | reverse complement strand
CGATAGGCCAAATAGAAAGAGATACCGCTCAGCAGTGTCGCACAGATAATGCTGCTCCAATTCGCTGACATTAGCATGGCGAAGGCACCACCCGTAATGGCAAAGGCTAATAGGGTGAGCCAGGTTGAGTAGGGTGACTTTTCTTCAATTAATACGTTAAGTTGTTCGGTTGCTTGTTGCAGGCTGAGTTCTTGTTGAGTGAGTTGTTTGACTAGTTGATTGGTACGCGCCAGCATACCTAGGTCAATTTCACCCGGTTTCATTCGCATCACATAATTGTACTCTTGAGTGTCGTCGGGAGATTTCAAGACAAAGGTCATGGTAGTGGGGGTAATCAAAAAATACCCTTCAATATCGAGTGTTGCTGCAACGTTTTGTAGGTGGGACTCCAAACGAAAGGCTGGTGTTCCGTATTTATGCAGCGCTTTACCCAGCTTTATTAAAAACTTACGTTTTATTTCAAAGTGGCTTGAGCTTAATGTTATGTTGTCGATAGCGGGTAGCAAGAGCCTTCTCTCTCTCAGTTAGGGTTTACAGCATGTTTTTTGGCTTGTAGAAGATAATGGATAATAGCAGTGCATTGCTACAAATATTCATGGCATTTATTCTTCATATTTACCCATTTTAAGATAATGATAATGTTCTAGCCGATAGTTACTGAAAAGTCGTAGTTTACGTTCAGGTTTTTACGCTAGTTCTTGTATTGATAAGGATATATTGTAGCTACTGGTGTGGTTGTCATTACGCTAAATATATTTAACAATTCACGTTTGCATTTACTTTTCGTTTTGAATTTAACTGTAGCTTGGCCTTGCTGCTGAGCCTCAGGTATGAGATAAGTGCCGATTCTTTTTTGATGTAAATTTCACTTCCCACAGATAGCCTGATCATTATTTTTGATAATGGTGGGCATTTGGGACGATAGCCTGATTAGGAGTTCTTATGCGGCAAATAGTTAAGATTGCCTCAGTGTTAAGTGTGGTATTATGGATAACGGCTTGTGGAGAAGAGAAGGCGAGTGCGCAGCCCACAGCAAGAAGCACTGAAGTAGGTGTAATTGAAGTTAAAACGCAAGCTCAGGCTATTCAAGTGGAGCTGCCCGGGCGTAGTAAAGCGTTTCTTGAGGCAGAAGTTCGTCCACAGGTATCAGGAATCATTACCCAACGTGGTTTTGTTGAAGGAGCTGAGGTTGAGCAGGGCCAATCGCTATATACCATCGACTCTTCAACTTATCAGGCGGCCTTAGCCAGCGCCGAAGCCGAGCTGGCGCGAGCTAATGCTAGTTTAGTGTCGGCCAAAGCGAAAGCCGACCGTTATCAAGCTTTGCTAACCACTAATGCCATTAGTGAACAAGAGTTTGATGAAGCTGATGCTGCTTATAAGGTGGCTTTAGCCAACGTAACGGTAGCCAAAGCCGCCATTAATACGGCTAAAATTAACCTTCAGTACACACAGGTGCTAGCGCCTATCTCTGGCCGTATTGGTAAGTCGAGTGTTACCGCTGGTGCCTTGGTGACTGCTAATCAAAGCCAGACCTTAGCTACCATTCAACAACTCGATCCGATTAATGTTGATATCGCTCAATCGAGTGCTCAGTTATTGCGTCTTAAAGCCAAACTTAAGCAGGGTGACCTGCAAGCGGCCGATAATGCCGATGTTAGTTTAATTTTAGAAGATGGCAGTAACTATCCTCATTCTGGTAAGTTGCGTTTTTCTGAAGTGAGTGTTGATGAAAACACCGGTTCAGTAACTTTACGTGCTGAATTCCCTAATCCCGATGGCATTTTGCTACCCGGTATGTATGTGCGAGCGGTGCTCAATGCCGGCACCGATCCAAAAGCTATTTTGGTTCCTCAGAAAGCCATTACTCGCAATACCAAAGGCGAGGCCGTAGCCATGGTGGTGGGACAAGACAACAAAGTTGAAGCCAAAGTGGTGACCACCGCTGAGGTGATTGAGCATCAGTGGCGTATCACCAACGGCTTAGCTGCTGGCGACCAATTAATCGTGGAAGGCTTACAAAAAGTTCGTCCCGGTGCCGCGGTGGAGGCTAAGCCGCTTAGCGAAATGAAATCAGATGAACAGTAAAATAGGGTAAAGTTATGGCTCGTTTTTTTATCGATCGCCCTATTTTTGCGTGGGTGATCGCGATTATCGTTATGTTGGCCGGGGTACTGTCTATTTTGAAGCTTCCGGTCTCGCAATACCCTAGTATTGCACCACCAACCGTTGTCATTAGTGCTATGTATCCTGGTGCGTCAGCAAAAACCATGGAAGATACGGTGACTCAGGTGATTGAGCAGCGTATGACCGGGATAGACCATTTGCGCTACATTTCATCAACCAGTGATAGTTTTGGTAATGCCCAGCTTACTTTGACCTTTAACGCCGAAGCCGATCCTGATATCGCTCAGGTTCAGGTGCAGAATAAGTTGCAGTTAGCCATGCCTTTGTTGCCTCAAGAAGTACAGGCTCAAGGTGTTGAAGTGGCCAAGTCTAGCTCCGGTTTCTTGATGGTATTGGGCTTTGTTTCTCAAGATGGTTCCTTAGAGAGGAGTGATATCTCTGACTATGTGGGCTCAAACGTCCAAGATCCGATTAGTCGTGTGCCAGGAGTGGGGGAGATTCAGTTATTTGGTGCCCAATATGCGATGCGTATTTGGCTCGACCCTCTTAAATTGACTCAATATAACCTAACTAGCCAAGATATTATCGCTTCGATTCGAGAGCAGAATGCTCAAGTGTCTGCGGGGCAATTAGGTGGCGCGCCGTCGGTGGCCGGTCAGCAGTTAAACGCTACGGTGACAGCACAGAGTCGCTTGCAAACGGCGGAAGAGTTTCGGCAAATTATTGTTAAAGCCGATACCTCTGGCGCTAAAGTGTTCCTTGGGGATGTTGCACGGGTGGAGTTGGGCTCTGAAAGCTACGCGGTTGAGTCGTTTTATAATGGCAAACCTGCTTCAGGTTTGGCGATTAAACTAGCTACAGGGGCTAATGCCCTTGAAACAGCAGAGCTGGTACGAGCTAGAATTGAAGAGTTAAAGCCTTTCTTTCCTCAAGGTTTGGATGTGGTTTATCCCTACGATACTACTCCCTTTGTGGAAAAATCGATTGAAGGCGTGGTGCATACCTTGCTGGAAGCGGTGGTGTTGGTATTTGTTATCATGTACCTATTCTTGCAAAACTTCCGCGCCACCTTAATTCCAACGATTGCGGTTCCGGTGGTATTACTGGGTACTTTTGCCATTCTGTCGGCTACCGGATTTTCAATTAATACCTTGACCATGTTCGCTATGGTACTGGCCATTGGTTTGTTGGTTGATGACGCCATTGTGGTGGTGGAAAACGTTGAACGGGTGATGTCAGAGGAGGGCTTAAGCCCGATTGAGGCGACCAAGAAGTCGATGGACCAAATCACCAGTGCCTTGGTGGGGATTGGTTTGACTCTGTCCGCGGTATTTGTGCCGATGGCCTTTATGTCGGGTTCAACTGGGGTTATTTATCGTCAATTCTCGATTACCATTGTGTCGGCTATGGCACTGTCGGTATTGGTGGCGATTATTCTTACTCCTGCCCTGTGTGCCACCATGCTTAAACCGATAGCCAAAGGTCATCATGCCGTTGATACCGGCTTTTTTGGCTGGTTTAACCGTAACTTCGATAAAATGACCTCGCGTTACGAAGCTGGGGTGGCATCGATGATTAAGCGGGCTGGCCGTGTGATGCTGCTTTATATCGCGCTAGCAGTTGCTGTGGCTTGGATTTTCATGCGCATGCCTACTGCCTTCTTACCCGATGAAGACCAAGGTATTTTGTTTACTCAGGCTATTTTGCCTACCAACTCCACCCAAGAGAGCACCATTAAAGTGTTAGACAAAGTGACCGACTTTTTCCTTGAGGAAGAAGCGGACAATGTTAACTCTGTGTTCTCAGTCGCGGGCTTCAGTTTTGCCGGTAGCGGTCAAAATATGGGGATAGCCTTCGTTAGCATGAAGGATTGGTCGGTGCGTCAAGGCACTGGCCAAGATGTGCAATCGGTGGCGGGGCGAGCCATGGGCATGTTCTCTCAACTCAAAGAAGCCCTGGTATTTGCCTTCGTGCCACCTGCGGTAATTGAATTAGGTACTGCTAACGGTTTTGACCTTTATCTGCAAGATAGAAACGGTCAAGGCCATGATAAGCTGATTGAAGCACGGAATAAACTGTTAGGTTTGGCCGCGCAGAACCCGAATTTAGTGGGGGTACGGCCTAACGGGCAAGAAGATGCGCCGATGTACCAAATCCATGTTGATCATGCCAAGCTGCGCGCTTTAGGGGTTAGCATTGATGCGGTAAATAGTGTGTTAGGTACCGCTTGGGGTGGCTCTTACGTGAACGACTTTATTGACCGAGGTCGAGTCAAAAAAGTTTATGTTCAAGGTGATACCGAATATCGCATGCAGCCAGAGGATCTAGATTCTTGGTACGTGCGCAATGATAAAGGTGAAATGGTACCTTTCTCGGCGTTCTCTACCGGAACTTGGGCTTTTGGCTCACCTCGCTTAGAGCGTTTTAATGGTCTTTCGGCGGTGAATATTCAAGGTAGTACCGCTCCCGGTTACAGCACTGGTGAGGCGATGAATGACATCGAGGCACTGGTAGACAAACTACCAGCTGGCTTTGGCGTAGAGTGGAACGGTCTTTCCTATGAAGAGCGCCTATCGGGTAATCAAGCGCCTGCTTTATATGCCTTGTCTATCTTGGTGGTATTCCTAGTGCTTGCTGCGCTATACGAGAGCTGGTCGGTGCCATTTTCGGTGATATTGGTGGTTCCGCTTGGGGTGATTGGTGCCTTGTTGGCGATGAATGGTCGCGGCTTGCCCAACGACGTATTCTTCCAAGTAGGTTTATTAACCACAGTGGGACTAGCTACTAAGAACGCAATTTTGATTGTGGAGTTTGCTAAAGAGTTCTACGAACAAGGCGCTGGCTTAGTAGAAGCCACACTGCATGCGGTTCGGGTTCGTTTGCGTCCGATTTTGATGACTTCACTGGCCTTTGGTTTAGGTGTGGTTCCGCTAGCAATCAGTAATGGTGTTGGCTCGGGGAGTCAGAATGCTATTGGTACCGGGGTACTCGGTGGGATGATTAGCTCGACTTTCTTGGGTATTTTCTTTATTCCTATCTTCTTCGTCATCGTCGAACGCATATTCAGTAAGCGGGAACGTAATGGCGGGAGTGATGCGGTTAAAGTAGAACCTACTGCTCATGAATAGTTTTATCGCTAGATAAACTAGCTAAGGACCTAGCGGCAGAATAGCTGCCGTCTTGGTCTGGACTCTCGATGTAATTGCGTCCCATCAAAATTTTTCATTTTGTTGGGACGTTCTACTTTAAGGTCTCTAAATTCCACAGTTTTTTCACTAAATAGGGTACAGAGTCCACGTGATCATTTATTATTTAACTTTCGCAAATTGTATTACGCCTTGTCTCGGAGGACACCATGGCCATTGGTAAGTATTTACGCTGGAAAGATGAAGAGGGTAATGATTTTCGCCCGGTTTCTATTTCTGGTACGGCATTATTGAACGACAGAACCCTTAACAAGAGCACCGCCTTTAGCTACGAAGAGCGAGAAGCGTTTAACTTAACCGGCCTGTTACCCCCAAAACCGCAAACCTTCGAAGACCAGTTAAAACGCGTCTATAAAGGCTTTTTAAGTGCTTGTAGTGATATTGAGCAGTACCAGTACTTACGTGCACTACAGGACCGTAACGAAACCCTGTTCTATGCCTTAGTGTCGCGGCATATTGAAGAGATGGCACCGATCATCTACACCCCGACGGTGGGTAAAGCCTGTCAAGAATTTAGTCACCGCTACCAGAAAGACCGTGGTTTGTACATTACCGCCGAAAATGTTGACCAAATGGGCGAGATGGCGCGTCACTTTGCCGGTAAAGATATCAAGATTATCGTGGTGACGGATAGCCAAGGTATTTTGGGTCTAGGTGATTTAGGTATTGGTGGTATGGGGATCCCCATTGGTAAGTTATCGCTGTACACCTTGGGTGCAGGGATCCACCCTGCCCATTGTTTACCGATAGCCTTGGATGTGGGCACTGATAATCAGGATTTACTCGATGATCCGATGTACCTAGGCCTACCTAAGAAACGGATGCGTGGTCAAGAATATCAAGATTTCATTGAAAAGTTTGTTGAGCAAACTAAGCTGCATTTCCCTAAAGCCGTATTGCAATGGGAAGATTTTAGTAAATCTAATGCCTTTGACAATTTGTCTAAATATGAAGATGAATTGCCATCATTTAATGATGATATTCAAGGTACTGGCTCGGTGGTATTAGCCGGCGTTATTGGCGCCACTAAAATCAAGGGCGAGACGCTAGCAGACCAAGTGTATGCCGTATATGGCGCGGGTGCTGGTGGCGTGGGGGTTGCCGACCAAATTTTTGCTGGCTTGCTTAAAGAAGGTTTAAACCACCAAGAAGCGCGGGATAAAATTTATATTCTTGATTCTCGCGGCGTAGTGTTTGATAACCGTCCTGATCTGGATGAGTATAAAAAACGTTATGCTAAACCCGCCGAGATGGCCGCAAGTTGGAGTTTGGCGGAACCAGGCAAGGCAAGTTTAAGCGAACTCATCGACAATACACCAATTACGGTACTATTGGGCTGTAGCGGTGTGGGCGGGGCTTTTAAAGAAAGCCACGTACAAAAAATGCTTGAATACACCGAGCGGCCAATGGTTTTCCCATTGTCTAATCCTACCGATAACTGTGAAGCCTTGCCTGCCGATGTTTATAAGTGGAGTGATGGCAAAGCAATTGTCGCGACGGGGAGCCCCTTTGACGACGTGGAGTACAATGGTCAGCTATATCGGATTGGCCAAGGTAATAATGTATTTATTTTCCCAGCGGTTGGCTTAGCCACTATTGTTGCAGGGGTAAGTAAAATTACTATGGACATGTTCACCACCGCTTCTTTTGCGTTGGCAGAGTATGTATCACAAGAAGACTTAGACAGCGGTTGTGTCTTCCCTCGTATGCGCGAGCTAAAAGCAGTATCGAGTTATGTGGCTAAGGCTATCTTAAAGCAAATTCAAGATACCGATCCTCAGGGCTGTCTCAGCGGTAAAGATATAGAACAAGAGATTGCGGAACACATGTGGGAGCCTATTTACTTGCCGTACCGTCGTGTATAAGTGATTTCATTTCCATTCAAAGAGCCGTAAGGCTCTTTTTTTTGAGCAAGCTAAAGTCACTAAGGCTTAAAGGTTGTGTGTAGTGCGGGGGCGTTTAGTAAGCCATAGCCTCGAAGTGAGAGGCTATGCCGAGAGGGACTTAATTGTAGCGGCGAATAGCTGCGGCTTGCTCGGCTCTATCTTCTAGGCCTAAAGCACTATAACCTTGTTCCATTACCTCAAGTGCATCTCTAGCCGAGGGCGTATCTGAGAAATTTTCAATAATGTAACGAGCCCGGTTAACCGCACCAATATAAGCCTCACGCTTAATGTAATAACGGGCAACGGCTAACTCGTGACGGGCTAGATTATCTTTTAAATACATCATCCGTTTTTGTGCATCTGCAGCATATTCACTGTGAGGATAGCGGTTGATTAGGGTTCTAAAGTCGTTAAAGGCTTGAGTTGAAAAACTTGGGTCGCGGTCATAACGGTCAACGCCGACTAGGCTTTGGAACATGTTGTAGTCTGCCGCCATATTGGTTAATCCACGCATGTAATAAACATAGTCTAACTCGCTATGGGTTGGATTATTGCGAATAAAGCGATCAGCACTGGCCAAGGCCATGGCGGTATCACTGCGCTTGTAATAAACGTAGATTAAATCCAATTGGACTTGGCTTGAGTAAGGACCAAAAGGGTAGCGGGTATCTAAGGCTTCTAAGTTATCAGCAGCTTCACCATAGGCGCCATTATTAATCGCTGTTTGCGCCTCTGCGTATAACTCTGAAGCGGGTTTATCGGGAATCGCTGGTTTATCTTTAGTATTGGAAGAACAGGCCCCGAGCATTAATCCGAGAAGTATTACAGTAATTGTTTGCTTATAAACGCGCATAATAGGCTAAAAATCGTCTTTGTTCGTGGCGGTGCTTGCAAGATAACAATCTTTTGCTTAACAAAAGGATTACGCTACACACCCTAAATAATGGGCAAACAGTATCCTCTATGCTACCTAAACCGTCAATCGTAGAGTGAGATATATAGTGAGAGCCGCTTCTAACAAACTAATTTCTTCTATGCTTTAAGCTGAGAATGATTACAATAGCCCGTTTTGACCTTCCTGTTAGAGGTAAAGCTAAGATGAGTCAACAATTAGAGCTGCGAGCAATCGTCGATGAAGAGTTAGCCGGAGCTCGCCTTGATCAGGCATTAGCGGCGTTATTTCCAGATTATTCCCGTTCTCGTATCAAGGAATGGATCCTCGGGGAATGTGTTCGCTTAGATGGCGAATTAAAGGTAAAGCCTAGGGAAAAGGTCATTGGCGGTGAAGAGATAGTGTTAAACACCGTGCTGGAAGACGTGGTGGAAGCCCAAGCCGAAAATATCGAATTAAACGTGGTGTACGAAGATGATGATATTTTGGTGATCAATAAGCCAATCAATATGGTGGTTCACCCTGGTGCTGGCAACCCCAGTGGTACTGTGCTTAACGCCTTGTTATACCGCTACCCCAGCATTGCTGAAGTACCAAGAGCAGGGATTGTGCATCGCCTCGATAAAGATACCTCCGGTTTAATGGTGGTGGCTAAAACCCTACCTGCGCAAACTCATTTGGTAGAAGCCTTGCAAGAGCGCGATATAACTCGCGAATATGAAGCCATAGTAACGGGAACAATGACCGCTGGTGGTTTGGTTGATGAGCCAATTGGTCGGCACCCAACCAAGCGTACCCACATGGCGGTAGTCGCTAATGGCAAACCCGCGGTGACTCACTACCGTGTGGCAGAAAAGTTTCGCCAGCATACGCGAATTCGCTTGCGCCTTGAAACTGGCCGTACTCACCAAATTCGGGTGCATATGGCGCACATTGGCCATGCTTTATTGGGCGATCAAACCTATGGGCGTTTACGTTTACCCAAAGGTGCTAGTGAGGAATTGATTGCTGCTATGCGTGGTTTCCAACGCCAAGCCTTGCATGCGGTGATGTTGCGCCTAGCTCATCCCATCACGGGTGAAGAAATGGAATGGCATGCACCGGTACCGCAAGACATGTTAGATATTGCTGAAGCCTTGCGAGTCGACCATAAACTCAACCCTGATCTGGGTTAAGCCCTATGGCAATACTAACACTTGAGTGGCCAAGCCCGGTCGGGGTTAACGCAATTTATAGCGACCGCCTCGCTGGTGTTAGCCAAAGCCCCTACGATTCCTATAACTTAGGCGATCATGTGGGCGATTTAGCTCAAGCGGTAGCTGCCAATCGAGCAGACTTTCAGCAAAGTATGCCTGCGCAAGTCTGTTGGTTGCAACAGATCCACAGTACCAAGGTAGTTGATGCGCATGCCGCTAGCGGTCACTTACTCGAAGCCGATGCCAGCGTGGCAAATCGCGCGGGTGCGGCTTGCATAGTCATGACCGCCGACTGCCTACCATTGTTGTTTTGTGATAAACAAGCACAAGTGGTGGCGGCAGCTCACGCCGGCTGGCGAGGTTTGCTCAATGGCGTTATTGAAAACACGGTAGCTAAAATGGCCGTTGACCCGCAGCAAATCATGGTGTGGATGGGGCCGGCGATTGGCCCACAAGCCTTTGAAGTGGGTGCAGAAGTTCGCCAGCAGTTTATTGCCAAAAGTGGCGAAGCTGAGTCGGCTTTTCGCCCCAGTACTGCGCCGGGAAAATATTATGCAGATATTTTCAGCTTGGCTAAACAACGTCTCAATGCTTTAAGCATTAATAATATTTATCAGCAGGGAAGTTGTACTTACAGTGAGCCGGAGCGCTTCTTTTCCTATCGGCGTGATGGTCAAACCGGTCGCATGGCGGCAGCCATTTGGTTGAGTTAATAAAAAAATAGCGCTTAGCGCTAGCAAAATTGACTTTTTTCAGGCTGGCTATCTTGAAATTTTCTAATCTTAAACCCACATAATCATTAATAGCTTATTAGTATGTGGAGGTGTGATATGCGCCTAGATAGATTTACCAGCAAATTTCAACTCGCTATTTCTGATGCCCAATCTTTAGCCTTGGGTCGTGATCACCAGTTCATTGAACCGGTGCACTTAATGACGGCCATGCTAAATCAAGATGCGGTATCTTTGCGTCCCTTATTAGTACAAGCCGGCATCGAAGGCAGCGCCCTTCGCTCTCAGCTATCGCAAGCGTTAGAACAATTGCCTAGGGTAGAAGGCACCGGTGGTGAGGTTCAGCTTTCCAATCAACTGGTAGTATTGCTTAATCTCTGCGATAAATTAGCGCAAAAACGCAAAGATAAATTTATTTCCTCAGAAATTTTCTTCCTCGCCGCTACCGAAGATAAAGGTAAGTTGGGCGATATCATGCGTGGCTTGGGGGCCAACAAGGAAAGCATTGAGAAATCCATCGAGAAGCTACGTGGTGGGCAAAAGGTAGATGACCCTAATGCTGAAGACCAACGTCAAGCCTTAGAAAAATATACCATCGATCTCACCGAGCGTGCCGAGCAAGGTAAATTAGACCCAGTTATTGGCCGTGATGATGAAATTCGTCGCACCGTACAGGTATTACAACGCCGCACTAAAAATAACCCGGTACTTATTGGTGAGCCAGGGGTGGGTAAAACTGCCATTGCCGAAGGTTTGGCTCAGCGAATCATTAACCATGAGGTGCCTGAAGGACTAAAAAATAAACGGGTGCTATCGCTTGATATGGGCGCTCTAGTGGCTGGTGCTAAGTATCGCGGTGAGTTTGAGGAACGTCTAAAAGCGGTATTAAATGAGCTCGCTAAAGAAGAAGGCCAGGTCATTCTATTTATTGATGAGCTGCATACCATGGTGGGCGCGGGTAAAGGCGACGGCGCTATGGATGCGGGCAATATGCTAAAACCCGCTTTGGCCCGTGGTGAGCTGCATTGTGTGGGTGCTACCACCTTGAACGAATACCGCCAGTTTATTGAGAAAGATGCCGCCTTGGAGCGTCGTTTCCAAAAAGTATTGG
Organism: Agarivorans sp.; assembly: GCF_050295395.1. Classification (NCBI taxonomy): domain Bacteria; kingdom Pseudomonadati; phylum Pseudomonadota; class Gammaproteobacteria; order Alteromonadales; family Alteromonadaceae; genus Agarivorans; species Agarivorans sp. The sequence goes on along the minus strand of NZ_JBNKPP010000062.1, from coordinate 3,180 downwards.
TGGAAGAGCCGAGCGTGGAAGACACCATCGCGATATTGCGTGGCTTGAAAGAACGTTATGAATTGCATCATTCGGTGGAAATAACCGACCCTGCCATTGTAGCGGCAGCTAGTCTTTCCCACCGTTATATCTCTGATAGGCAGCTTCCTGATAAAGCCATCGACCTGATCGATGAAGCCGCCTCTAGCATTCGTTTACAAATCGACTCTAAACCAGAGGCCTTAGATAAGCTTGAGCGTAAGATTATTCAGCTCAAGTTAGAGCGTCAAGCGCTACAAAAAGAGGAAGACAGCGCCAGCCTAAAACGGCTTGAACTGTTGGATGAAGAGCTACAAGAAAAAGAAAGCAAGTTTAAAGAGCTAGATGAAGTCTGGAAAACAGAAAAAGCCGCTTTATCTGGTACTCAGCATATTAAGGCTGACTTAGAACAGGCTCGCCTAGATATGGATGTAGCACGCCGCGCCGGCGACTTGAATCGTATGTCAGAACTGCAATATGGGCGGATCCCCGAGTTAGAGCGCCAGCTCGACTTGGCTTCGCAGGCAGAAATGCAAGATATGAGTTTATTACGCAACCGAGTTAGCGAGGTGGAAATCGCCGACGTGCTATCGCGTTGGACTGGTATTCCGGTTAATCGCATGCTTGAAGGGGAACGTGACAAATTGCTACGTATGGAGCAGCAATTACATGACCGGGTGATTGGTCAAAGCGAAGCGGTTCACGCGGTATCTAATGCGATTCGTCGTAGCCGTGCCGGTTTATCTGATCCCAATAGACCGATTGGCTCATTCTTGTTCTTAGGGCCTACCGGTGTAGGTAAAACCGAGCTATGTAAAGCGCTTGCTGAATTTATGTTTGATACTGAAGATTCGATGGTACGGATCGACATGTCAGAATTTATGGAAAAACATTCAGTGGCACGGTTAGTGGGAGCTCCTCCTGGCTACGTGGGTTACGAAGAAGGGGGTTATCTTACTGAAGCGGTGAGACGTAGACCTTATTCGGTGATTCTATTAGATGAGGTAGAAAAAGCTCACCCCGATGTATTTAACATCTTGCTGCAAGTGCTCGACGATGGACGTTTAACTGATGGTCAAGGGCGCACCGTAGACTTCCGTAATTCGGTGATTATTATGACCTCAAACTTAGGCTCCGACCTAATCCAAGAGCACCACGGTGCCATGACTCATGAGGAAATTAAAACAACCTTAATGGGTGTATTGACTCAGCAATTTAGACCTGAGTTTATTAACCGTATCGATGAAACGGTGGTGTTCCATCCTTTGGCTCACGAGCAAATTCGCCAAATCGCGGCGATTCAAGTACAGCGCCTTGTGCCTCGACTTGAAGAAAAAGGTTATCACCTTGAGTTCAGTGATGCGGTATTGGATAAATTAGGTGAGGCTGGTTTCGATCCGGTTTATGGGGCTCGTCCCTTGAAACGGGCTATTCAACAGCAGTTAGAAAACCCTCTTGCCCAAGCTATTTTGGCCGGAGATATCGAGCCGGGCAAAACCATTACCATCGCTTTAGAAGGAGAGCAGTTGGTTTTCCTATAAATGAATGGCCAGCGTAAGCAAGCTAATGTGCTTGCTTACGCTGCTGTTGCTGGTGTTGTTTTAATTCGCAATATAGCTGTTGCTGGTTAGTGTTGAGTAGTTTGCTTATTTGAGCTTCTTTGTCTTTCATCAGATTGCGCACTGCTTTCCACATTTGCTTGCGGTCACCTTCAAAGCCGAACATTTCATCCAGTAAATGATTATATTGCCGTTCTATCTCACTAAACTGGTCCAATTGTTGGGCAGTTAAATTCAAAATTGTGCTCAATTTTTCTATATCCATATCGCTAGTACCTAATTTGTGCTGCATATTAAGGTCAAGCTGCGTTCCCTCCCAAAGTTAACCAAGACCTGTTTAAGATATAGTTCATCACTGAGCTTTTGTCTGCGAATCGCTATTCAGGGCAGGGGGCTTATGCTATTTTTAGAACACATTTTTAAGTAGTTTCTTAGAGTATTTAAATGACAGAACAAAAAGTTAGCGACGGCGCGAGACAAAAAGGTATTTTTTTATTACCTAATTTGTTTACTACGGCTGGGTTATTTTCCGGTTTTTACGCCATCGTCGCTTCAATGAACGGCCAGTTTGAAGCTGCAGCCATTGCCATTTTTGTTGCGATGATCTTCGATGGTGTCGATGGGCGGGTAGCTCGGCTTACAAATACCGAAAGCGCGTTTGGCGCTGAGTACGACTCCATGGCCGATATGGTGTCCTTCGGTATTGCGCCAGCCTTAGTGGTGTATAACTGGGCTTTGAATGACCTAGGCAAGATAGGTTGGTTAGCTGCTTTCGTTTATACCGTAGCGGCGGCTTTGCGTTTGGCTCGCTTCAATACCCAAGTAGGGATTGCTGATAAGCGCTTTTTCCAAGGTTTGGCCAGTCCCGCCGCCGCAGCGGTGATAGCGGGTATGGTATGGTTTGCTCAAGATTTAGAGTTTTCGGGTAATAACCTAGAGTTTGTCGCATGCTTCATTACTATTATCAGTGGTCTGCTAATGGTGAGTAACTTTAAATATCACAGTTTTAAGGGGATCGACTTAAAGGGGCGAGTGCCATTTTTTGTTGTACTGCTGATGGTATTGGTATTTATTGTGATTGCAGTTAAACCCGCGGTGATTCTGTTTACTCTGTTTGCGGTATATGCCATATCTGGCCCAGTATATACCATTCGCACGGTTAAAAAGTTGAAAATCGAACACGTTGTGGGTGATGATGACTTAGAATGTGAGCTGGATGAAACCGAAGAGAAGAAAGCTACTAGCGGTACTAATGAAGATAAACCCAAGGTTGAAGAAGAATCCAAGGGTGAAGTGACGGAAAAGGCTAAACAAGAGCCCGAACAAAAGTAGTTTTACTCGGCTAAAACCTAAAAAGGCGCTGTTTTTTGCGCCTTTTTGCTTATTTTGTAATCCATTTTGGATTAATCTGCCAGAAAGTTATAAAAAAGCAAAAATAACTATTGCTTTCCAAATTCGCCTCCCTATAATGCACCTCCACTGACACGGCACACAGCGCTGCAGAGCAACGTTGATGCAAGTCAGGGCTAGCAAGGCCTAGGGCTGAGTTGGCGACTTTCAAACGGGTTTTTAAAATGTTTTAAAAAAGCGGTTGACAGTCACA
>NZ_JBNKPP010000061.1:0-20873 GCF_050295395.1 Agarivorans sp. | reverse complement strand
CATATAAATTTTATAGATAGCTTCTGTACCTGATGGACGTGCAGCGAACCAACCATTCTCAGTGACCACTTTTAACCCCCCGATCGCGGCACCATTACCCGGTGCGGCAGTTAACTTAGCGATAATAGGCTCACCCGCTAGAGTTTGTGCTTCAACCATGGCAGGGTCTAAAGCACTTAATACCGCTTTTTGCTCGATACTGGCTGGCGCATCAATTCGCTTATAAACCGGTTCACCAAACTGGCTAACGAAACCCTGATAATGCTCACCAGGATCTTTACCCGTTACCGCAATAATCTCTGCAGCCAATAAGGCTAAAATGATACCGTCTTTATCGGTACTCCAAACACCACCGTCTTTACGTAGGAAAGAAGCCCCAGCACTTTCTTCACCACCGAAGGCGATACTGCCATCAAATAAACCGTCTACAAACCATTTAAAGCCGACTGGTACTTCTTTCAGTTCGCGACCTAAACTGGCGGCTACACGGTCAATCATTGAGCTAGACACTAATGTCTTACCAATGGCAGCATCTTTACTCCAACCACTACGGTGAGAATAAAGATAGTTAATGGCCACAGCTAAGTAGTGGTTAGGATTAAGCAGACCGCTGCTCTTAGTCACAATGCCGTGGCGGTCATAGTCAGGGTCATTGGCTACTGCCACGTCAAACTTGTCTTTTAAAGCAATCAGGCTGGCCATGGCATAAGGCGAAGAACAATCCATGCGGATTTTGCCGTCTTTGTCCAAGGTCATAAACGAGAAAGTAGGGTCAACGCGATCGTTTACTACTTCAATGTCTAAACCATAGGTTTCGGCAATGACTGGCCAAAAATCGATACCGCTGCCGCCTAGAGGATCCACACCAATTTTAACCTTAGCTTTGGCAATAGCTTCCATGTCCAACACGTTAGCCAAATCGTCAACGTAAGGTTTGATGTAATCAATCGCAACAATAGAAGGCATAGTGATAGCTTCATCGTAGCTAACGCGTTTCACATCTTTAAGACCATTGGCCAGAATTTCATTGGCGCGATCTTGTACTATTTTGGTCACGTCACTGTCAGCTGGACCGCCATTAGGTGGGTTATATTTAAAGCCGCCGTCTTCTGGTGGGTTATGTGAAGGCGTGATCACTACCCCATCGGCCTGCTCTTTACCTAAGCGGTTATAAGCTAGAATGGCATGTGAAATAACGGGCGTAGGGGTATAACCCAAACCTTCTTGGTAGCGAACTTCAACGCCATTGGCAGCAAATACTTCTACCGCTGAACAAAAAGCCGGTTCTGATAAGGCGTGGGTATCTTTACCTATATATAGAGGGCCTTTAGTTCCCTGTGCCAAACGGTACTCGGCAATAGCCTGACTCACAGCCAAGATATGATTTTCGTTAAAGGCTTTTTTGCTTGAGCTACCGCGGTGTCCCGAAGTACCAAAGGCAACTTGCTGCTCACGAACCGACACGTCGGGTTGCAATAAATAATAGTCAGCCACTAAACGTGGAATATTTGCGAGGTGCTCGGCTTGCGCCGGCTTACCTGCCAAAGGGTGAATCGCCATTAATAGCTTCTCCAAAGTTTAAGTTTAAGTTTAAGTTGAAATAAAAAATTAGATTGCTTCCAGCAAGCGTTCTATCAGTGAATCAACTAAGCCCATCTCGCTTGCTACATGCTGTAAAATATATCGCTTTCTCGCCGTGTTAGTATTGGTGATAACCCAATAAGGCGTATCGGGAATTGCTTGTGGTTTAGTGGTTTTCCCCGAGGCGAGTAACTGCTGTTTATCCTGAGAAAAGTATTCACGCTTGCTGCCTTTTATTACACAAGCTTGGCTAAACAATGCACTGTCGATGGAATAGAGCTTTGAAAGTAGAAATAAGAAACGTTTGGTGGAGCTACCAGCCTGGGCCACATCGCTCAGTTCAAAATGCGCCGCAAGTTCTTTGTTTGTTACTGTTTTAATGCTGGTGTCTTGTTGAGTTTGCGCTGCCTCTTGTAAGCCTGACTCCGTAGTAGGCTGCTGTATACTAACATCATCCGCTGCTAAAGCCTTATTAGCTAACTCCCCGCCACTATTTACTTGCAATAAACGTCGTAAAATATCTGAGGCGCTTTCACCAATATGTTTGGTTTGGCCGGCAATGTATAAATACAAATCTTCTTCAATTTCTATCGTTTTCATCGTTGCTTTCTGGTGTTGCATTGCTTTTAACGTAAGCAATTATTATACATAGCAATACCAATAACTCACCAACAATCCTAAGCCTTAGCCGCAAAAGGTGAAATTCTAAACAAACAACGCCCTTTCGGCTTGTAGTGATAGCCTGCAATAGGCAGACTATGTGAAATATTTGAGCGATGAGAAACAATCTTGCAACTTAACTACCAACAACAAGGACAAGGCTTTTCGGTTTTACTCATTCACGGCTTATTTGGCAGTCTGTCAAATTTAGGCTTATTAGCTAAGCATCTACAACAACTGGGCTATCGAGTGATCAGTGTTGATACTCTAAATCATGGGCACTCACCCCGCTCTACCACCATGGACTATAGACAACAGGCCGATACGATAAAGAGCCTATGTGATGACTTGGCGATTTCGCAGTGTGCATTGGTTGGCCACTCCATGGGCGGTAAAATTGCTATGGCAACGGCACAAGCTTATCCTGAGTTAGTCAAAGCTTTAGTGGTGGCAGATATCGCCCCTGTAAGTTATCAACATAGCCATCAAGCGGTATTCGCGGGTTTAAACAACGTTCAACTAACACAAATCAGCTCACGCGCCGACGCCGATACACAACTTAGCGCTCATGTACAAGAACCAGGGGTGAGGCAATTTTTGCTTAAATCGCTCACTAAAACATCGCAAGGCTGGGCTTGGCTATTTGACATAAGCAAACTTGAACAAGCCTACTCTCAAATCGTTGACTGGAAAGCAGGCGCTGCCTTTAACAAACCTTGCCTATTTATAAAGGGTGAGCAGTCTGATTATATCACCAGCCAATATCAGGCTGCAGTAACTGCGCAATTCCCTCAGGCCCAGTTAAAGATCATCAACGGCACAGGACATTGGTTACACGCTGAAAAACCAGCGCTTTTTAACCGTTTAACTGAACAGTTTTTAGCCAAGCATATTTAACACCCTGCGAGGCTTTGTGATATAGTGCGCGTCGAATTTTTATCTCAGGGATAGTCATGTTCGCTAAGCATATAGATTTAATAGAAAGCCTGGCTTTAAATATTGGTTTTGTAGTTCTATTTTTCTTTATCGGCATGGCCATTCAGGATGTTCTGAAAAAAGGCAACGTTCCCCCCTTTGGTCGAGCCGTGGTGTGGTTAGTGTTGTTTTTAGGATGTGCAGGCTTTATTGCAAAAGGCTTAATCCAATTGTCATGGGAAGGCAGTGGCTTAGGCTAAAAGGTTGTTTCATACATTAAATGGCAAAACAAAATACAGATCGAACTACAATTGATCTATTCGCGTGTGAAAAAAGGGTTGGCAGGCCACGAACCAACCCTTTAGAGCGCAAAGATCAACTTAAAGCCAACAAGCGAAATCAACTCAAACGAGATCGCGCCAATGGGCTTAAAAGAATAGAACTGAAAGTAGAACAGCAGCTTTTCGAAAAACTAAACCAGCTCGCCACTGAATCAGGCATTAGCCGTAGTGAGCTGATAGAGAAAATGTTGAATAAACAAGTCAGTCAGTTTTCAACAAACTAATAGTTTTAAAACAGGTAACATTTATGGCGAGTGTAGGAATATTTTTTGGCAGCGACACCGGTAATACCGAAGCTGTAGCACAAATGATTCAAAAAGAACTAGGCAAAAAACTTGTTGAAGTCAAAGACATTGCCAAGTCGTCAAAAGAAGATATTGATGAGTTTTCGTTAATTTTACTTGGCATTCCCACTTGGTATTACGGCGAAGCCCAATGCGACTGGGACGACTTTTTCCCAGAACTGGAACAAATCGACTTTTCTGAAAAACTGGTCGCTATTTTTGGTTGTGGCGATCAAGAAGATTATGCCGAGTACTTTCTAGACGCAATGGGTACCATTAACGACATCGTAGTTAATAAAGGTGCAACCGTAGTCGGACACTGGCCTATCGAAGGATACGATTTCGAAGAATCAAAAGCTTTGGCAGACGACGCCCACTTTGTTGGTTTAGGCATTGATGAAGACCGCCAACCAGAGCTAACTCAAGAGCGAGTAAAAGCTTGGTGCCAACAAGTATATGAAGAAATGTGCTTGGCAGAATTGGCTGACTAAATGGACTGGGCGAAAGCCCAGTTTTTCTATCTAGCCCTCAAATAGTTGGCCGCATTTATGCTTAACTATTAGTCAGAGGGAGAACACCGTGTACAAACTACTTTTCATTCTATCAGTTTCGCTATTTAGTGGCGGCATTTACGCAGACGTTTGGTTTTATCAAGATGCCAACGGTGTGATGCATTTTGCCCAAGAAAAGCAAGGTAAACATTGGCGTTTATTGATGAGAACGCCCAAGTCCTTATCGCAAAGCCAGCCCAAAACTTTAGAATTAAAAAGAATTAGTGAACTTCCCTATCACCAATTCATCGTGAACAGTGCTCGGCGTCATCAACTTGACCCCGCCCTAGTACATGCAGTGGTTGCCACCGAGTCTAACTATCGAGCCAATGCTGTTTCTCGTGCTGGCGCTATGGGGTTGATGCAATTAATGCCAGCCACTGCGCAGCGCTTTTCGGTAGCAGATCCCTTTTTACCAGAGCAAAACATCGAAGCGGGTAGCCGTTATTTACGCTGGCTTTTGGATGAGTTTGAGTCTTTACAATTAGCACTTGCCGCTTATAACTCCGGTGAAAATACCGTTAAGCGTTACGGCTTTGCCATTCCTCCTTACCCCGAGACCCAAGATTACGTCACTAAAGTTATCAACCGCTATAAACAAAACCTCAGTCAACAATAGTTAAGCCAGTTGCTGCACCGCTGGTCGATGCTCCCGTTTCAAACGAATATATAAACGCCGCGTGACCACAGCAATTAACTTCCCCTGCTCGTCAACCACCTTGGTTGTTACGGTAGGTGTATGTTTTTCTCCATTAGCCGCCTGGGAGACGATCTGCTGGATAAAATCATGATCTAACTGAAACTCAGCATACACCTTACTTCTGCCAGGAGTGACAAACTTTATTGACGCTTCGCTATCCCATACATGATAACGATTACCCAATATTGCCATTAACATTAATGGGTAAATAGGATCGGTCATCGAAAATATCGCGCCACCAAATTGCGAGCGGTTGGCGTTTTTATTCCACCAACGAAACGCCAAACGGACCCGACAAACGGCGAAATCTTTCGACATATTCTCAATTTTTATACCCGCCCCCCAAAACGGAGGCCATAAATTTAGTAAAGTTTTTGCAACAAATGCGTTCTTAAGTAAGATATCCATAAGCCAAACTGGTACGATGTGTTACAAATAGGTTAATAAATAACTAACTAGTCTACAAGTTTTGTTATCACGCTTTCTGTTTGTCGACTAAGAACGTATACTAAGCGCCAATTATGGAATGAATAACAGCAAGGGAAAAAATTTTACCTATGTCTGATAATAATCAAGCTCTAAAAAAAGCGGGCCTAAAAGTTACCTTGCCAAGAATGAAAATTCTAGAGCTTTTGCAAACTCCAAATAATCAACACATTAGCGCCGAAGATTTATACAAGCTATTGATAGATCAGGGTGAAGAAATCGGCCTAGCAACCGTCTATCGGGTATTAAACCAGTTTGATGATGCTGGCATCGTTACCCGCCACCATTTTGAAGGTGGTAAATCAGTATTTGAACTTAATACCCAGCATCATCATGACCATCTAGTATGCTTAGACTGTGGAAAAGTCATTGAGTTTAACGATGAAACCATCGAGCAACGTCAGCGTGAAATTGCCAAAGCAAATAACATCGATCTCACCGCCCATAGTCTTTACCTTTACGGTCATTGCACCAAAGGCGACTGTAACGACGAAGAATAAGATTTTATAAGCAAGTGCTCCCCCACTTGCTTTTTTAGTTCTTAGCGTAACCCCAGCGTGTGCTTAGGTCATTGTCGATGCCAAGATGATCAAGAATACGAGATACCACATGTTCTACTAAATCCTGTATGCTCTCGGGCTGATGGTAAAACCCCGGAGATGCAGGAAAGATTTCAACGCCTAACTTAGCCAACTTAAGCATATTTTCCAAATGAATCACCGAGAATGGCATTTCCCTCGGCACTAAAATAAGTTGTCCTTTCTCCTTAATCACCACATCTGCAGCACGTTCTAATAAATTATCTGACATCCCCATGGCAATAGACGCCAACGTCCCCATGCTACAAGGACATACAATCATCTGTTTCGGCGCGGCTGAACCCGAAGCTACCGCAGAAAACCAGTCGTTTTTACCCGGCATGACAATTTGCCCAGGTTCTGCATTAAATCGTTGCTGAAAAAAGGTCTGAGCTTTTTCTTGAGAATTAGGCCATTGCTCTTGCGCCTCTGTCGCTAGAACCACCTTAGCTGCGCTAGAGATCAGCAAATGAACTTTAAAATGACGTTTGAGCAATTGCTCCAATAAACACAGCGCATAAGGAGCGCCTGACGCCCCGGTAATAGCCAAAGTTATTTCTTTATTTTTCATTTGTTTAGCAACATTTTATGATAAATTTAATAAGCAAAGTCTTAATAATTCAAGCACTTCGGCCTAGTAACGAGTTGTTTTACATAATTGTAAACGTAATAAGTGTGCGAGGCGACTTGTTATGCACAATCAATGATTTATATATCTGTGACTATTTACTACAATTTACAAAAGGGTTTTAAATAATTTCTATATGTCAAAAGTCGAGATACCCGTAGAAGCCTTGCAAGTTGGACACTATATCAGCCTTCCCTTAGGGTGGACTGCACATCCTTTCATGCGAAATAACTTCAAAATTAAAAATGAAGAACAAATTACCGTTCTGCGCTCGCTGGGTTTAGAACAAATAGAAATTATTCCAAGTAAGTCCAGTATCGCAGTAGCAACGCAAGCAGACGACCAACTCAACGACGATTTACTCGACGTTAAACCGCAAGCCGATCCGAATCAAGAGTGGTTAGATGAGTTAAGGAAGGGACAAAAACGAGCGAGCAAAGCCTACCTTCAAAGCGCCGATAAATTCCGTGGTGCTCTAGCTAAATTTACCAGTAGGCCTGAAGAAGCCTATTACAGTATTTTCGAACAAGTAAATACTACTCTACAGCTATTGTTTAAATCGAGTAAGGCACATAGCGTTTATGTGAGTTTAGAGCTGAGTAGCGATGAAGATATTTTTTTCCACAGTGTAAACGTGGCGGTTATTTCGGTATTAGTGGCAAAGAATCTCGGTTTTACTGAAAAAGAGTGTCAGCTGCTGTGTATTGCTGCAATGATTCATGATATCGGCGAATTGAAAGTGCCTCACCAAATCCGCCGTAAGCTACAAGAATGGACCAGCGCCGAACAAAACTTCTATCAGACCCACCCTAAATTCAGCGTAGACTTGATTAAAAAAGCGGGCTCGTTTCCCGAAGAGATCCTTCCCATGGTACTAAACCACCATGAACGTTTAGACGGCAGCGGCTATCCTCGAGGGGTAAAAGCTAAAGAGATAGATAAATCCACTCAGCTGCTGGCTATAGTGGATGCGTTTGAGCACCTTTGCAGCCCCTTACCTAACCAAAAGAAACTCACTCCGCAGGAAGCCTTTGCCCTGCTCTATAAAAGTGCTGGCACAAAATACAATAAATTATATTTAGAACAACTGATGAACACGCTGGGGATCTACCCGCCCGGTTCATTGGTTAGCTTAGATGACGGTAGTTTTGCCATGGTGATGTCAAGTAACCCCAAACAAAAGTTAAAACCGCGGGTATTATTGTTGGAAAAAGGCAAGAGTTTTGGCAATGCCACTGTGCTAGATTTGACTAAAGAGGCTCAAAAAATTGTTAAGTCGGTAAAATGGGATGAGGTACCTGCAGTACTAACCAAAAACTTTGACCCCAAATTACGTTGTTGCTACTTCTTCGATCCAGACCAAGAGTAGCCTAAAGATATCAGCAACCAATAAAAACGCCCGATGAACTTCATCAGGCGTTTATTTTTAGCAACGAGCAACCAGCAGCTTAGCTATCAGCTTCGGCTTTCCCTTTAGCCTTCACTTTTTCTCGCAAACTTTGCAACATCACAAAGAATACCGGAACTAAACACGTACCTACAATTGTGGCGGCAATCATCCCCCCCATAACCGCGTAACCTAAAGAGACTCGGCTGGCAGCTCCAGCGCCAGATGCAGTCACCAAAGGAATCACCCCTAAGATAAACGAGAAGGCGGTCATCAATACTGCTCTAAAACGTAAGCGTGCAGCTTTAATAGCCGACTCTTTGATGCTTAGGCCACTCTCTCGAAGCTGTTTGGCAAACTCTACAATCAAGATGGCATTTTTACAGGCCAAGCCAATTAACAATACCAAACCAATTTGGGTGTAGAGATTGACATCCGCGCCCATGATCCAGATATATAAAAAAGCCCCAAGAATCGCCACCGGAACAGCCAGCATTACCGAGATAGGAATAGTCCAGCTTTCATACTGAGCCACTAAGAACAAATAAGTAAATACCAAGGCCAGGGTAAAAATAAATGGCGCAAGATTACCCGCTTTAAGTTCTTGATAGGTTTGCCCAGACCATTCATAAGTATAACCGTTGGGAAACGAGGTTTCGGCGATACGCTTAACCGCTTCAATAGCCTGACCGGAGCTGTAACCCGGAGCAGGAAAAGCATTCATTTTAACAGCACCATATAAGTTGAATTGGTTAATGTATTCAGGCCCTAATTTGGGCTCGACACTGACCAAAGTATTTAAAGGCACCATTTCATCGAATTTATTACGAATATAGAAACGCGCAATGTCTTGCTCAGAGTCCCTAAATTCGCTTTCAGCCTGCATGTTCACCCGAAATACCTTACCAAAACGGTTAAAGTCATTCACATACATAGAACCGAGCATAGTTTGTAAGGTAGTGAAAATACTGTTTAGTTGCACACCTTGAACTTTGGCTTTTTGTCGGTCAACGTCAACAAATAACTGCGGCACATCGGCTCTGTAAGTACTAAATGCCGCGGCCAGCTCTGGTGCTCCGCCCGCTTCTACTGCAGTGCTACGCATCACACTAGCCAAATTTGCCGGCGTTCTGCCAAGGGTATCTTGAATGTAAAACTCAACCCCTGACACTGTCCCCACCCCAGGTAATGCTGGTAAGGAAAATCCCACTGCTTGAGCAGAGTTATAACCCGCTAATACGGCATTGGCTTTTGCTAAAATACCCGCTTCGTTCATGCCGGGCTCTTGCCGCTCGTCCCAATTGGAAAGAATCACAACCATCAAGCCGGCGTTAGAGGAAACCGCACCAGAAATAATCGAATAACCCGCGGCAGAAATAACGTTAGTGACTCCATCCAACTGATTAATGTCGTCGACCATTTTACTGATCACTTGTTCGGTTCGGTTAATTGAAGCCCCATTGGGCAATTGCACATCAATAAAAAACGCTTTTTTATCTTCAGTTGGTACAAAACCCGTAGGCAATGATGTGGCCAAATAAGCGGTTGCGCCGAGTAGCAATAGGTAAATCACCCCAACTAACGACAACTTACGCACCATACCGCTAACAAACCCACTGTACTTACCAGTGATGCTTTCAAAGTGCTTATTAAAAAAGGCGTGAAAACCTTTTTCATGTGTTTTGGGCGTTTTTAATAAGGAAGCACATAGGGCCGGGCTTAACGTTAGCGCATTAATCGACGAAATCAGTACCGAGATACAAATAGTAATCGAGAACTGCGCATACATTTGACCGGTAATGCCGGGCATCACCGCGGTGGGAGCAAACACAGCCAATAGCACTAAGGTAGTCGCCACCACAGGACCTGTCACTTCCTGCATCGACTTAGTGGTAGCGTCAACCGCATTCAAGCCTTCTTCTTGCATTAAACGAGTGGTATTTTCCACCACAACAATCGCATCATCTACCACGATACCAATAGCCAAGATCAAGGCAAATAGCGATACAGTATTAATGCTCATACCCGTGGCTAATAAGAAAGCGAAAGTTCCTACCAAAGACACCGGTATCGCAATCCCCGGGATCAGCGTCTGCCGAAAATCCTGTAAGAAGATATAAACAACAAAAATTACCAAGGCCACCGCAATCAGCAAGGTCTCAATCATTTCACTGATTGAGGTTTCCACAAACTGGGTAGTGTCGTAGAGAATTTTGTAATCTAAATCGTTAGGGAACTGGCCACTTAATCGCTCTAGTTCGGCGCGAATACCGCTTGCTACTTCTAGGGCATTAGCTCCGCTAGATTGATAAATAAACAATAAGGCCGAGTCTTTATTATCCAGCTTGGCTTCAGCATCGTAACTCGCCGCACCCAGCTCAATCCGTGAAATATCGCGCAAGTAGATAGCACTACCGTCAGCGTTGGATCGAACAATGATATTTTCAAACTCTTCAGGACGATTCAAACGCCCTTTGGTGGTAAGCGTATATTGAAATTGTTGATCACGGGGCACTGGCGCCGCGCCAATTCGGCCTGCTGCAACTTGGATATTTTGCTCTTGAATAGCGCTAACAGCATCTTCAACCGTAACCCCTAAACTGGTCATGCGGTCAGGGTTAAGCCAAATTCGCATGGAATAGTCCATGCCACCAATGATGCTCACCTTGGAAACACCGTTAACCCGCGCTAGGTTATCTTTGATGTTAATTCCCAAGTAGTTATTTAAAAACAGGTTATCTAATGTCTCATTGGGCGAGACCAAATTGAGCATCATCAGAATGTTTGGATCTTGCTTTTGTACTTTTACCCCATTGCGTTGCACTTCACTAGGAAGCCGCGGCATGGCTTGTTGAACACGGTTTTGCACGTTCACCTGCGCCATTTCAACATCGCTGCCCACTTCAAAAGTGACGTTGAGGCTATAACTGCCATCGTTGGCGCCTTTAGACTCCATGTAAATCATGTTTTCAACACCATTTACTTCGGCCTCGATGACCTTGGCGACGGTATCGGCAACCACGTCGGCACTTGCTCCGGGATAACTGGTAGTCACCGACACCATCGGTGGCGAGATATTAGGAAATTCCGCTATCGGTAACACCGGGATCGACAATAAGCCCGCTAAGGTCAATACAATGGAGATGACAAAAGCAAACTTGGGTCGATGAATAAAAAACTTACTGATCATCATCGACTCCTTAAGATTGAGGTTCGCTAAATGGTTGAATGGTATCCATTTCGTAGTCAACAACCGCGCCAATCCGCGCTTTCTGTAAGCCCTCGGTAATCACCAGGTTACCTTGGGTTAAACCAGACTCGACTTGCCAGTCAACACCATAGCGCCGCCCCAGCACCACATTTACCCGCTCTACCGTATTTTGCTTATTCACAACCAATACATAGCGCCCTTGTTGATCTTCTTGCACTGCACGCTGAGGAATCAACATCACACTTTCAGTGGTTGGCGTTTCAATAATCACTGTAACGTACAGTCCGGGAACTAAAACATGTTGTTTATTGGGAAACTCGGCGCGAATTGCCAAGGTCCCAGTGGTAGCGTCAACACGGTTATCAACAAAGTTCATCTGACCTACTTCGTCAAACATGGTGCCGTCGGGGAAACGAACCCTCACTGGGAAATCGCCAATGTTTCGTTCTACATCTTCTTTATGAATACGTTGAGCGGCCACCAGCACTTTTTCCGGTAATTGGAAATTTACCCAAACAGGTTCCATTTGAACCAAATCTGCTAGTTGAGTTTGATCAGGAGCAATCAAGTCACCTTTAAATACCGCTGCTCGGCTTATTCTTCCGGTAAAAGGTGCATATATTTTGGTATAACCCAATTCCAACTTGGCGTTATCCCATTCTGCTTGGGCACTCTGCAGTGCAGCTGCCGTTTGTAGCTTTCTTGATAGCAAGTTGTCGTAGTCAGACTGGCTAATAAAGTTATCCTTAATTAAGCCTTCACCACGTTTAAAATTGAGTACCGCTGTATCGTAAGCCGCTTGAGCTTGAGCAACAATAGCTTCCGCCGCCTTAACCGCTGATTCATATTGAGCAGGGTCAATTTCAAACAGCAAGTCTCCTTCTTCAACTACACTGCCTTCTTCAAAGTGTGTTTTAAGCAGATTACCGCGCACCTTTGATTTAATGGTGATATCTTGAGTGGCTTCAGTACGACCAACAAACTCGTTGCTTGGCTGCACTTCTTTCATCACCACTTCTATCACCTTAACATTCACTTTGACTTCTGGTGCGGCAGGTGGTGCATTATCACAGCCACTAAGCAGAGCTAATGCTGCAATAGCCAGGCCTAAAGCTTTTGCCATACGAATTACCAGCGGGGCCGTATTCATAAAAATTCCTTGTATTAAAACCATTTCCATTAACACAATAATAGTATCAAGCTCAGTGAATGAAAACTAAACAAGATATTTTTAGCGGAAAATTTTTAAATATTAAACAATAACTTACTTTTCCACTGAGAAAATATGGATTACAGATTAGCGAACAATTTGTTAACATGAGCCGCGATTATTAGACGAGACCCGCATGCACTTACAAGACATAGATAAAAGTACCTACCAAAGCCGTTCCAGAAACAGCTATTTCGCTTTATGTGGACTGTTAATCATCTTCACCTTAGCTTGGTCGTCACTTTTTATCGCACTGTTCTCCAACAGTGAAAATAATTTCATTTTTAACTTACTCGGGGTTATAGCTGCACTGATCAGCGTGGTCCCCATCGTTAACTATTGCAAAAACAAAACTTGGTTTGCCGAAGTTATTTACGTATGGCGTTTAAAACGCGAGCTTAATAAAATTAATAGAAAAATGCGCAAACTGGTTCAAGCCATGAACCGAGGCGAGGCTAACGCCTTTATCATCGTAAAGTTTAGTTATCTTGGCAGCCGCCAAATATGGCAATTAGACGACAATACTTTAATGTTGAACGAGCTAAGCAGTAGCGAACACAAACTCGACGAACAAGCCGGAAAGCTTGGCATTGAGGTTGATGTAAGCCGTTACCATTCCGACATGTTAGATAAGTATTAAGACTCGATACGCAAACAAGTATGGCCATCCACTAAAATTGGTGACACTTGTTGGTCATCGGCAAAGGCTGTTTTTAACGAACCTTCTACCGCTAGTTTATCTCCTACCTGGGCATCTTTATCGATTAGCTGGGCGGGATAAGCCCACAGGTTACAGTTAACTCGATGAGAAGGATCCTTTGCGTCGGTGAGTAACTGAAGTTTAATGTAATCTTGATTATTCACGCTTTTGCGTAAGCGGCTTTTAGCGGCAATTTCACCCACTAAGCTAATCCTATTCCAATACAGTTGGCTAGGCGCACCAACAAAATTAATGTGTTCTATTTCTAGGGCACTAAGAATTTTTCCAGCGGGATCTTTCTGAGTTTTAAGTTGCGCTTTAATGACGACGCCATCTCCGGTTTTAGCATAACGCTTAATTCGTTCGGCCTGTTCTGCACGGGCACAAAGTTGAAAGACCTCTACCTGCTCTTTATTACTGGCTTTAGTTTTTTTCTTCACTATCACCTCAAGTTGGGTGATCGCCGTACCATCGCTAAAATAACGCAAGGTAAATTCTTTATTAACGATGTTTCCTAATAGCTCAACATCAGAGCGACAAACCACTTGCAAATAATCTCTCCTTTTAAAGCATTAAACCGACGATTAGCGTACACTACGCGCCATTATTTAGCCCTCGTAAAAAGCACAAATATTATGAAATACCCTTGTCGAATAGACAAATTCATTTCCAAGGCTGTGGGTCTTCCCCGTAGTGAAGCCAAAAAAGTCATTAAGGCGCAACGGGTACAAATAAACCAAAGCATTGTGACTAATGCCCAAACGGCCGTTCAAGCTAGTGACCAAGTGTTACTAGACCAACAACCACTCATGGCGCAGCAACACGTATATTACATGCTAAATAAACCTCAGGGCTATTTAAGTACAGAAGCGGAGGCAAACTACCCCAGTGCCCTATCGTTACTGCCTAATAGCCCACTCCAATTACATGCGGCGGGGCGTTTAGATGTTGACACCACAGGGCTGTTGCTTGTTACCAGCGATGGACAATGGTCACATCGAGTGACCAGCCCCAGAGCCGATAAAGTCAAACAATACCGAGTGAGTTTAGCCGACCCCATCACCGAGGCCGAGCTACAACTGTTGCGTGATGGCTTAATGTTACGCGGCGAGCAGAAACCCACCAAACCCGCCGAAGTAGAGCAATTAGACGAACGCCTCATTGTGCTACGCATTAGCGAAGGCCGCTACCATCAGGTCAAACGAATGTGTGCCGCCGTAGGAAATAAAGTGCTAGCACTGCATCGCGAACAAATTGGCGACATTCACTTAGACAGCCAATTAGCCGCAGGCGAATATCGCCCGCTTAGTCCGCAAGAAATCAGCTGTTTTTAGCCGAATGGCGGTATAACTCCACGCGGTTACGGCCGGCTTCTTTAGCATGATAAAGCGCTTCGTCAGCTTGCTTATATAAGCGGGAGAAGCTGGCATCTTTACGACTTTCTGTTAAGCCAAAACTGCAGGTGAAATGTGGACTAACAACATCTTGTTCAAAACCTAAACGTAGTCGCTCGGCCAAGTTAACCGCTTGCTCTACTGTGGTTTCCGGTAACAGTAGAATGAACTCTTCTCCGCCCCAACGCGCAAGAATGTCAATTTCTCGTTTCAATTGATTCACTTTTTCTACCAAGCGGATCAAACACAAATCACCTACATCATGACCATGCTGGTCGTTAAGCTTTTTAAAGTGGTCAACGTCAAACATCAGCAAGGAAAATGGCACCCCATTGCGGTCACTGCGGCTTTGTTCTAAATGCACTAAATGTTCAAAGTGGCGGCGATTGGCTGCCCCTGTTAAGGGATCGGTATTGGCCAACCGCTGCAACTTTTTCTCTAAGGATTTTTGCGCACTAATATCAATGCTGGAACAAACGAAACTTCTGACCTCTTCTTGCCAATAAACCGCCGTTACCGTCATCTGCTGAATTGTCACTTGACCGTTAGCATCACTAATCGATACTTCACCTAACCAGCTACCATGTAACTCTGCTTGCTCTAACATAGTGTGAAAAGAAGGCTCAGCTTGGCCAAAAGAGGCAATGTCGTGACCAATCATTTCCTCTACACTTAAACCTGTGCGCTGAGCCAAATAGCGGTTTACCTGCAGAACAATACCTTGCTTATCGATAATCACTTGCGAAAATTCGCCCTCAAAGGCGGCTTCTCTGAGCGCATTTAATTCTTCAACTATGGCTTTCTCACGACGAATCGCTTCGGTCAAATAAGCCGCAACGAAACAGGCCACAATAGCGATAAGCCCCACGCCCGCCATAAACACTAACCAATACTTACTGTCTCTGGCCAAATCCTTATAAGAAATAAATAAAAAGGCAAAACTAGGCGCTTCTAGGTCGTGCTTAAATACATTGGAATATAACAAACCATCACGCAGGCTTAGCGGGCTTTGTTCTTCAGCAAAATGCCCTCTAGAAAAATAACTGCCTAACGCAGAGTAATTAATTTTGCCAACAAATTGCTTAAGTTTGGCAACCGTAGCTTGGCTATTCTCACCCTCGATAATTAAACCATCCGAGCTTACCACCATGGCCCGTTCGACTAACTTTTGCTGGCCGACAAAATTCACGCTGTTGTTAATTGCCGTTTGGTTATATTCATTCACCATCCAGCCCACCAGTTTGGACCATTTATCAAATACCGGAATGAAAATAATGTAGAGATTTTCTCCGCTATCCGCGTCTTCGACTACCTGACTAGATATTTCACCTTCACCACGCCAATTAACGCTTTTTAAATAATCAATAACAGCAGGGTTAACCGACGCGCCCCAATTAAGCTCATAACCATCGGCGGCATGGCTCAATACTAGATCCACTCGTCCATCACGATGAATATAGTAAAAGTCACCTTCTAGATTGACATCTTTAGAGATACGCTGCCATTCGGTGGCCAAGCTCACCAAAGTGAGTTCGGTTTCGTCATTCACGTAATTCAACAAACCAAGACTGCGAGTAAGCAAAGATAGGCGCTGAGACAATAAGGTAACAAGATGCCTGTTGGCCGTTTTAAAGCCACTAAATGACTGTTCAACCTCTTCGGTGATTTGAGTTTTTACCGTTTGGTAGCGATGCACCAATAACATAGACAAAACAAAACACACAAGCAATGACCAGATGGTTGCCCGCTTTGTCCACGAAAGTTGCTTATTAATAACTAGAGGATTCAAATCACTTAAGTATAACTATTTATAATACAAACCATTATTCAACAACCAGCGGTTAATTGCTCTAACTATATGAATGTTAGCATAAGAAATCGGTGCTAAATCAAATAATAGGTTTTCGAAAAATCATCCTTGAATCGCTATGGCTAGCTAAGGATACTAGAGAGAAAAACAGTAAGGAAAGTTAATGTCATCATTTCGTTTTCATCCGCAAAGCCAAGTGGTTCGCCAACAAAACGAGTATTTGGTTACTCTCTACACCGCCATATCTCACCCGTATAAGAAGGTTTTTGTTCGCGTAGAACCCGATCATGAAGAATCGCTGATCGAAATGTCAGCACCCAGCGTAGAGGGAAACTGGTTAAAATGGCAACAAGCTATTCCAGTTAGCCCTCATAGCAGCCACACTCTTTATTGCTTCAAACTGCTACTCGAAGACAGCCAAATATACCTGCACGCAGCAGGCGAATCCCCTAGGCTGCCGCAAAAGCACTACCATTTTAAACTCAACCATCAGGCGCAGCCACCAGCTTGGGTAAAAGCGCAGGTTTTTTATCAAATCTTTCCTGAGCGTTTTGCTAATGGCAAACCAGAACTCACCCCCAACGCCGAGAACTACGCCTATCTCAGTGATGGTCGCCCAGTTATCCAAAAACAATGGGGCGAAGCGGTAGCGGAATCCCATGCGGGTACTGGCGCAACCGAGTTTTACGGTGGTGATTTGCCCGGCATTGAACAAAAGTTAGGTTATTTGCAAAACTTAGGTATTACCGCAATCTACCTAAACCCTATCTTTAACTCACCAAGTAATCATAAGTACGATTGCAGCGACTACTTTAGCGTAGATCCGCAATTTGGCGGTGATCAGGCCCTTATTAGTTTGTCAAAAAGCATGAAAGCATGTGGGATGAAGCTAATGCTAGATGCCGTGGTTAATCACACCTCTAACCAGCACCATTGGATGGACTACTACCAACAAGCCAATGATGGTGCTTACCACCATAAAGACTCGCCTTACCGCGATTGGTATCACTTCGATAACACTGGAAACTATTGGACATGGAAAGGCATCGACACCCTACCCAAACTCAATTTTGCCAATACTCAGGTGCAGCAAGTTATTTACGGCGGCGACGATGCAATGTTAAAGCATTGGCTGAAGGAGCCCTTTGCTATTGATGCTTGGCGCTTTGACGTGATCCACATGCTAGGTGAACACAATAGCGCGCAAAACAACGCCCACTATGTTGCCGAGTTTAGAAAAGCCATTAAGCAAACCAATCCTGAAGCTTATATGATTGGCGAGCACTTCGCCGAAGCCACTCAATGGTTGCAGGGAGAACAAGAAGACGGCGCGATGAACTACTACGGGTTTAACCATCCCTTAGTTGCCTTCTTAGCAGGAGTAGACGTGCCCCGTTATGTGCCGATAAAACTCGATGCTAAAGACTTTGCTCAATGGTTGGCAGAAGCCAGAGGCTCTATCCCCTTTGCCAACCAGCTAGCCCAATATAACTTGCTAGATAGCCACGATACACCGCGTTTTAGCTATCTAGTCAATGAAAACACTCAATTGGTAAAAATCGCCGCGACCTTGTTACTCACCTATATCGGGGTACCGTCTATTTATTATGGGGATGAAGTGGGTTTAACTGGTGCGCAAGATCCCGATTGCCGTCGCTGCTTCCCTTGGGATGAAACACAATGGAATAGCGAATTACTTAAACATTACCAACAACTGATTGAGCTGCGTAAACAGCGTAGAGAGTTACAAGAAGGTGACTTAATCAGTTTATTTGAGCAAGGTGATGTATGGGTATTTACTCGCTGGTTGGCCGAGCAGCATAGCATTGTTATCGTTAACCGAGGCTCTCGACAACAGTTGAAGCTAGATCTAAACACGCTTCAGCAAGTCTATGAATATCACGACCCGCTCACTGGGGCGCGCTACTCAACTGAAAATGGCTGCTTAGAATTAAATTTGGCGGCACAGTCCTCATTCGTGCTCACCAGCGTTTAAGGCTAACTCAAGCAGCTAGCGACTGGCTAGCTGCTTGAGCGTCAAAGCGAGTTGGCTAAAGAGAAGATTAACCAACACTTAAGTCTTTATCTGAGTTTTCAAGTAAGTCTTCATGCTGTTGGCTATCTGCCAACAACTTGGCATCCAAGGATTTGCTACTGGCTACTTGCAACTCTTTTAACTGCTGCGCTTGGCGCACCAAATTGCCTTTGCCGGTACTAAGTTTACTCATGGCGCTTTGGTAGCTTTCAGTTGAACGCTGCAACTGCTGGCCATGACTGCGTAAGTCTTCAGTAAAGGCCACAAACTTATCAAACAACTTACCTGCCCGCTGGGCAATCACTTGCGCATTACGCTGTTGATACTCGCTACGCCATAAGTTTTGAATGGTACGCAGAGCCACCATCAAGCTACTTGGGCTGACCAACAATACGTTTTGTTCAACCGCAAACGGGATCAAACCAGGATCTTGCTCCATCGCGGCTAAATAAGCGCCTTCAATTGGAATAAACAACAACACATAATCTAAGGACTCCAACTGGTAAAGGCTGTGATAGTCTTTTTTAGCCAAACCCACAATTTGCTGGCGTAGGCTTCTAACATGTTCTTTTAAGGCCGTCTGCTGGGCTTCTTTATCTTCGTTGTTATAGTAACGCTCATAAGCAACCAGGTTTACTTTTGAATCAACAATGACGGCTTTGTCATCGGGCAGCTTCACCACCACATCGGGTTTAATGGTTTTACCGTGTTGATTCACGCCCACCACTTGGGTGTGATATTCGTAACCTTCACGCAAACCCGAGGATTGCAAGATCTGTTCGAGAATTAACTCTCCCCAATCACCTTGCTGCTTATTATCCCCTTTCAAGGCTCTGGTTAAACGCAGCGCATCTTCGCTCATTTGTTGATTGAGTTTTTGTAGAGAGACTATCTGATCTTTTAAGGAATGACGTTGCTTAGCTTCGTTTTCGTAGCTCTGTTGTACCTGCTGTTTAAAACCATCTAGTTGTTGTTTCAGTGGTTGTAATACCGCTTCAATACTCTGTTTGCTTTGCTGTTGTAATTGCTCACCTTTTTCAGCAAAGATGCGATTAGCCAGCAACTCGAATTGTTGATTAACCCGCTGCTCAGATTGTTCTAAATAGCTAATTCTATCTTGCAGGCTTAGGTCTTTTTGCTGCAACAAGGCGCAGCGCTGCTGTTCGCGCTGTAATAATTTTTGGGTCTCTTCAAACTGTTGCTGAATGCCTTGAAAGTGGCTTAATTCAGTTTCTAGTTGAGCGCAGCGAATACTCTGTTGCTGCGTTTGTTGTCTAAATTGCTCCAGCTGTTGCTTATCGGCGGCTGAGCTTTGCTCTAGGGCATCTAGCTGTTCAACTAAAACTTGTTGGTTTTTTTGTGCCTGATTGAATTTCAGTTTGCTGATCAACGCCATCAGCAGCAATAAAAGTAGAAGAGAAAGACTCAGGCCAGCAGTAAT
Source organism: Agarivorans sp. (assembly GCF_050295395.1). NCBI lineage: Bacteria > Pseudomonadati > Pseudomonadota > Gammaproteobacteria > Alteromonadales > Alteromonadaceae > Agarivorans > Agarivorans sp. Next base: position 961 of record NZ_JBNKPP010000061.1, on the reverse strand, counting down.
TTGATTAAATTGGGACAGAATAAACTCGATATTCACTGGATTTCCATTGTGATTTAACTAACTCGATGGGTATTATGCATCATACAGTAAGCCACCCGATAAGCTCGAGGTCGTTTGCCACGATTTCACGTTATTTTTAGGAAAATCACCAACATGAGTATATTTTCAGCACTTAAGAAGATGTTTGCCGTTGCCCCCGCAGAAGCAAAGACTTACCCAGAAGAACAGTATCAAGAGTTTATTATTACGCCGATCCCCCAAGCGGCAAATGGCCAATATCGCGTTGCTGCGTTAATAACGAAAACGGTTGATGGCGAACAAAAGCAACATCAATTTGTTCGCTCGGATACTTGTGCCAGTGCCGACGATGCCGCAGAACTAGCACTGCACAAGTGTAAAACCTTTATCGACCAAATGGGCGAGCAAATCTTTGACTAGGCGGCCGTCTCAAACAAGCGCCCAAGCACTTGTTTAACTGCGTCTATATCAAAGGGTTTATCCACCAAGGCAGACACCCCGCTCTGCCTTACCCCATCCAGCTTGGCACCGTTGTTCTCCGAGGTCACCATTAAAGCAGGAATATTGCTAAAACGCGGGTGTTGGCGCAAGGCTTCAATAAAAGCGGCCCCATCCATTACCGGCATGTTGTAGTCGGTAATCACTAAATCAACTTCGTGTTGCTCCAATAAGTCCAATGCTTGTTGGCCATTTTCGGCAAACAGCAGTTGAGCCACACCAATGTTTTCTAATACTCGCGCAATATGACGTCTAGCGGTAAGGCTATCGTCCACCACCAAAATCTTTTTACTGGCCACATTAATCTGGCCAATTAAGTTTTGATCTGGCTCGATGTAACTGATGGTCGCCTGCAAGGCACTAAGCAAATGAGTAAACTCAAAGGGCTTAGGTAAAATGGCAATAACGCCAGCTTGCTTAATGGCATCTAGGGTATGATGGCAAG
>NZ_JBNKPP010000060.1:0-19337 GCF_050295395.1 Agarivorans sp. | reverse complement strand
TTGTAAGCGCTTTTTTATTTGCAGAGGGTGACCCAAGCCGGTGGGCTCGATAAGTAAGCGTTGAGGTTTGGCTTGTTTTAATAAAGCATTTAGGGCCACTTGAAAGGGCAAGCCAGCGGTGCAACACAAGCAGCCGCCGGGCACTTCTTTAATCGCTACATTGCTTGTGTTTTGCGCTTCAAGAATGCTTGCATCTAGGCCGATTTCGCCAAATTCATTGCTGAGCACCGCCCAAGTTTGTTGTTCGGGCTTTTGCTTTAATAAGTGTTGAATGAGGGTGGTTTTTCCTGAGCCCAAAAAGCCTGTAATTAAATGGCAGGGCACGGCTGTTAGCTGGTGTTGCATGGTATGGTTCGCTGGCTAATAAACAACAGTGATTAGCGACTATAACACAGCCAAGGCTAGCACCCTTATTCAGCCTGCGAGAATTTAGGCTTCGGATCTGGCTTGTTGTATTTTCTGGCAAATGTGCTCGGCTATAGGGAAGGCAGAGGTGGCCGCTGGTGACGGCGCGTTACAAACATGCAAGCTGCGGGGGCTGCTGGCGAATAAAAAATCATGGACTAGGGTGCCATCTTTGAGAACTGCTTGGGCGCGAATACCAGCTGGATAGGCATGTAAATCACTGACCTTAAGGCTAGGGCAGTACTTTCTCACGCGCTCTAGGTAAGCTGATTTAAACAACGAGTCCTTAGTTTCGCTTAAGCCATGTTGAAAATGCTGTTTGGCCACTTTCCAAAAGCCACAGAAGCTAAGCATCTGTTTAACATCAGCGAAGTTGATGGAGCCTTTGGCGTAGCCCTCTCTAGACCACCCTTGAACGGCATTCGGGCCTACGGTTACGCTACCATCAATCATTTTGGTTAAATGCACTCCTAGAAAAGGCAGCTCGGGATCTGGGATGGGGTAAATAAGGTGCTTGATTATTTGGTTGTGCTTAGCGGCAAGGCGATAGTATTCGCCGCGATAGGGAATAATCTGAAAGTCGATGTCTAGGTTTAGCATGTTACACAAACGGTCGGCCATGAGGCCTCCGCAGGCAACCAGATAAGCACAACTTATTTTTCCTAGCTTGGTGGTGATATCTATCTGTTCGGTTTGCTCGTTGAGAGCTATGACCTGATGAGAAAGTAAGATTTTTCCGCCATTGTCGATAAATTCTTGGGCAATTTTTTGACAAATTTGTGGGTAGCTAACGATGCCTGTAGCAGGAATGTACAAGGCTCCCAAACCGGCAATGTTTGGCTCTCGTTGTTTTAACTCTTGGCTGCTAAGTTGCTGGTAGGCTATGTGGTTTTGTTGGCAACGTTCAGCAAGTTGCTGCATACGAGTTAACTCAAGCGGATTGCTGGCCACTAGTAACTTGCCGCATTGCTGGTAGGGTATCGCATGTCGCTGACAAAACTCGATAGTTTGTTGCAGGCCCTGCTTGCAGAACTTGGCCTTTAAGCTACCCGGTTGATAATAAACCCCAGCGTGGATCACTCCGCTATTGTGACCGGTTTGATGGAAGGCTAATGAGGCTTCTTTTTCCAACAGAGCGATGTTGGCATTAGGGTAAGTTTTTTGCAGCTGCAAGGCTGTCGCCAAGCCCACTATGCCTCCGCCAATAATACAAAAATCGTAATCCACTAAGTTATTCCTTTGGTTTTCAATTGGTTCTGCTGGGCTTCACTAAACCAGAGACGCTAGTGTATTTAGACTAAAGATATCAAGTGATAACTGAATTCACCACTCAGCAATGATAAAGTTAAATTTATCAATTTGCTAACGAGATATTTAAATGGATTTAACAATTTTCAACGGAGTGTTGTTGCTGTTGCTTGGTTTGGCCGCAGGCGTGATTAATACTTTAGCGGGTGGTGGCTCTAATTTGACCTTGCCAGCATTGATGATCATGGGGATGCCGGCAGAGTTGGCGAACGCGACTAATCGGGTTGGAATTTTTTTGCAATGCCTCACTGGCGCGCTGGGATTTAAAAAACACGGTAAGCTGGATACCCAAGATCTAGGCCCAATATTATGGCCTACGCTAATAGGCGGTTTACTTGGAGCCATAGTGGCATCTTACGCCGCAGCTTGGTTAGTTAAATATTTATTGCTAGGCGCGATGTTGGCAATGGCTAGCTTAATGCTGTTCAAACCTTCTGTGGTGGCTCCAGACCTAGGTACTCAGGCTAAAACTGTGGCCGAGAGTTCCAGCGCCAAGTGGAGCTTAATGCTGGCGGGCTTTTATGGTGGTTTTGTTCAGGCTGGGGTGGGCTTTATCTTGTTAGCCGCCCTTGCAGGGAGTTTGCGTTATGATTTAGTAAGAGCCAATGCATTGAAATTGGTATGTACTTTGGCATTTACCAGTGTTGCCTTAGTCGTTTTTATCGCAAGAGGACAAGTGGTGTGGTTGCCGGCCTTAGTCTTATCTTTAGGCTATATTGCCGGTGCTCATTATGCGGTGAAATTTGCTATTCAGGCAGAAGCAAGCACCCTAAAGTGGTTTTTGTTTATTATGACCTTGCTGGGCTGTATTGCAGCGTTTTGGTTTTAATAACGGGAGCGTTAAATGAAAATTTTATATTTGGCCTTGTGTGTATTCATCATCAGCGGCTGCAGTTCTAAGCCACCAGGTATCGAGCCTGTTGATAATTTTGAGTTAAGCCAATATTTAGGCACTTGGTATGAAGTTGCCCGTTTGGATCATGCCTTCGAGCGCGGTATGAGCCATGTGAGCGCAACTTACAGTGTGCTGCCGAATGGCAAAGTTAAGGTGATTAACAAGGGCTTTTCCGAGCAGGAGGGGCGTTGGTTAAGCGCAGAAGGCCTTGCCTATTTGCCCGAGCAAGGACGTGGTTATTTAAAAGTTTCCTTTTTTCGACCGTTTTATGGGGCCTACGTGATTTTTGCTTTGGACCAAGAAGCCTATCAATATGCCTTGGTTGCGGGACCGAGCAGAAATTATTTGTGGTTATTGGCAAGAAGCCCAGACTTACCGCATGCTATTCGTAGTGAACTCCTTAGGCGAGCCAAGCAAGCGGGCTTCGATGTGGATGAATTAATCTATGTGGATCATCAGTCAGAGGTAATTAAACACCAGGAGTAACTATGTGGGTAGAAGGTCGAGTAATAAAGCGAATTGATTGGAACAAACAATTGTTTAGCTTGAGGATAGAGGCCGACATTGCCCCTTTCGTTGCCGGGCAATTTATAAAGTTGTCTGAGTTACAACAAGGAAAGCGGATTGCTCGTGCCTATTCTTTGGTAAACCCTCCGGGAGCAGATTATCTTGAAGTGTTAGCGATTAAAGTGGAGGAGGGGACACTTTCGCCTAACCTGCATAACTTACATGTGGGCGATACTATTGAGGTATCGAGTGCCGCCGCAGGTTTTTTGGTGTTGGATGAGGTCCCTGAGGCTGAGCATCTTTGGTTGATGGCAACAGGGACCGGTATTGGACCTTATTTGTCGATGTTGGCCACTGACCAGCCATGGCAGCGTTTCGATAAAGTGGTTGTGGTATACGGGGTTAGATATGCCAGAGACTTGGCTTATTTGGACGTGTTGGAGCAGTACCAGCAGCGTTATCCTCAACAGTTTGTTTTACAAACCATGGTCACGCGGGAGAACTATGCAGGGGCCTTAGCTAAGCGTATTCCAGAGGCGATTGACGATGGTAGCCTAGAGAACGCGGTGGGCTTGTCTTTAAGCGCCGAGTGCACTCAAGTGATGTTGTGTGGCAATCCCGAGATGATCACTGCAGCAATGCAATCTCTTGAAGGTAAAGGTTTAAGTAAAAACCTAAGGCGTAAACCGGGGCAGGTTACAGTTGAGCGATACTGGTAGGAAGGAGTCTTGGGCTAATTAACGGCCTAAGCTTTGCTTGAAAACTGAGCTGTGTGCTTTAGAATTAAGCACATTATTGTCAGTATTTTTTACATTCGATGGCAAGAACATCCAAAGCATGGGTTTAAGTCACTGCTAAATATAGATTTTTCATTTTGGCTTGATAATTGCTTTATACGTGGTATTACCAGTTTGATATACAGAATGCTATTTAGGGGGCGTTGTGTTAAAAAAAATTTTATTAGCCGCAAGTTGTGCCGTATCGTTATCGGCCTTTGGCGCGACGGAGACATGGTCTTTTGAAACCTTTTCTCGTGACTTCAATAACAATGGAAATACCTATTCTGGTACGTCGTCGTCTGGAACTGGCCTGAGTTTGACGGGGTGGTCCAACACCGGTCCCCGTGACACAATTGAAGATGCCAAATTGGGTTATTCATATGGTTATGGCTTGACCCTGCAAAACCGTGATGAGGGTAGTTGGAGTCCTGACCACGCCATTGATAGCAATAATGAAAGACCATGGTTACGCGACTACGACATGGTGTTGTTGAGCTTTGATGTTGCGGTTAATCTAGCGGGCTTCTCACTCGGTTGGGCTCAGGAAGGCTATTGGAGCCAAGCCGATATATCGGTATTGGCCTATAACGGAGCTGATGCTCCAGTTTTAGCTGGTAGCACATGGGATGCAGTGGCGGATTTAGCCAGCGGCTGGACGAGTGAGGCCCAAGTATATAATGCAGAAGACTATGCTTATCAAGCTATCTCCAGCAGCACTGAATCGAAGTATTGGTTAATCGGCGCCTACAACCCGGTGTTTGGTGGCCCCGATTGGTTTGCTGGCAACGACGCATTTAAGTTGGCTGGTGTGCAAGCTCAAGCTGGCTCTCAACCTAGTACCAGTGTCCCTGAACCCGGCACTGTGCTGTTGTTTGCAGCGGGCCTATTTGGTATTGCTTTGCGAGCTCGCAAACGTTAATTGATTATTTGAACCTCCTTCCTTTCTGAACAAAAATACGAAATACTCAGTGTTTCGTATTTTTTTGTCTTTTTTTTAGCCCTTGTTCATTAGATACTGTTTTTAGTCGAATTCATTTCCCCTGACCTCGCAAGGATTGCCGCTACCTAATGAAAAAATTATTGATCGCTTTTGCTTTATCATCGCTAGTAAGTATTAGCTTTGCTAATGAACAGATTAACGATTACGAAATGGCGGTTAAAGCCTTTCATAATGGTGAAGAAAACGAAGCTTTTATTCATTTAAAGAATGCGTTGAAGGCAGATCCCCAACATCTATCTTCTAAGTTATTGCTAGCTAAAGTGTACTTTTATGCCAATAACTTGGGCTCGGCGGAAAAGCAATTACGCGAGGCCCTAGACATGGGCGCAGATATCAATCTAGTGCTACCGCTATTGGGTAACGTTTTATTGTTGCAAAACAAAGTCGATGAGTTGTTAGCGTTTGCAGATAGAGAGCATGAATTCTCTAAATCAACACAATTTGAGTGGAAGTTGCTGCAGGGACAAGTAATGCTAAAGCAGGGGCAAGCAGAGTTGGCTAAGCAGCAATTTGAGCAAGCTACTCAATTGGCACCCAGCAAGACAGCTGCAATGAATAGCTTAGCTATGTTATACCTTCAGCAAAAACAATACCCTTTGGCTGAGCAGTGGATCGAACGCTCTCTAGCGCAAGCGCCAAATAATGAACGGACTTGGGTATTAAAAGGTGACTTAGTTTCTGCCAAAGGTGATTTAAGCGCGGCCTTGCAGCACTATCAGCGGGCTTATGCGCTCGACCCTAAAGACCCCAAGGTACTGCGTAGTTTAGTTATTGCTAATTTAAAAATGGATAAAGTAGAAGAGGCAAAACGCTATCTAAAATTGGTACAACAACAAACGCCTAACGATCCCACTGCTATTTTAGTGTCGGCCAGTTTATTGAGCGAACAAGATGGCAAGGATATTGCCGAGCAGGCTTTAGTAAGCTTAGCGCAAAATATTTCTACCGCCGATGGTGAGCAATTGGCAGACGCTAATAATTTGTTATTTATTCAGGGGGCATCTGAATACATTCTCAACAATGATGAAAAGGCTCAGTTATACTTGAGCCAATATGTTAGGCAGCAGCCGAGTGATTTAGCAGCCATTCGCCTACTGGCGAAGGTGTATCTGCGCAACGGCGAAAATAGTAAGCTTCAGTTGTTATTACAAGATAACTTTGATTACATTATTAGTGAGTTAGCTTTGGCTAGCCAGCTAGTTTATTTATATATAGAAACCGGTAACTTATATAAGGCACAGCAGGCCTTTGAACAGATTCGAGCCTACCACAGTGATTCGTCTTATGTGGTTTTGTTAGAAGCTGAAGTGATACGTGCCGCAGGTGATCCTGAACGGGCTTATCAATTGTTAAGCACTATGCCTTATCAAACCACTGATGCGCCCTTGAAATGGTTGCAAATTAAGGGTGAATTGGCCTTGCAACTTGGCCGCTTGGATGATGCCAAAAGCATAGTTACGGCATTGCAGCAACGAAATGTTCCCACAGAAAACGCCAATAACTTACTCGCCGCTTATTACATTAAAACCGAGCAAGCGGAGTCGGCATTAGGCTACTTAGAGAAAGTATTGGCGGTTAATCCTAATAATGTCAGCGCCGCTTATAACAAAGCGTTTGTATACCAAAGCCAGGGCCAGCTGCAGCAAGCTTTAGCCTTATTAGAAACGATACTCGCGGAACACAAACAGCATGCTCCTAGTCATCTGTTAATGGCAAATATCTATTTGCAACAGCAACAGTATGAAAAGGCCACCGAGCAGTTAGATACACTGTTAAACCATCAGCCAGATAACAGAATAGCTCTAGATTTAAAACTATCTACGCTATTGCGAACTCAACAATGGGAAGATGCGCTGAAGTTGGTGGAGAAACTTAATCGTGAATATATTCTTAATCAAGATTATTTACGCATTTATACTGAAGTCTTAATTCAATTGCAGCGTTTTGATGAAACCGATTATCCTCTTGGCTTATTAGCCAGCCTTTGGGAAAACCAGCCGCTTAAATTGGTTGATTTGGCCAGTCTACAAATCGCTGCGCAGAAACCAAACCAAGCTAAGCAAAGTTTACTTGAGTCGCTGGCACTCGACCCAAGCTTAGCCGATGCTCTATTAATGCTAACCGGTGTGGAGTTGTCACAAGGTGATTTTAGTGCGGCGGCAAAGAGCTTGGATAAGTTTGAGGCGCAATTTTCTAAAACCAGCAAATCCTTACTGTTAAGAGGCCAATTATTATTTGCTCAAGGCGATAAATTGCAAGCTCAACAGCAGTTTAGCGCAGCTTTAGATAAACAACCGACAAACCGAGAAGCGGCTATTGAGCTATATCAATTGGCTGCTGAAAATATTGGGGTTGAGGCTTTTCACCAACAAATGGAAGCGTTGTTGAATGATAGCTATCAGATGGCTTGGCAGCGACGGCTGTTGGCAGACAGCTATTTACAACAAGGACAAAATGCTCAAGCAATTCGACATTACGAGCTGTTAAGGCAATTTCCTCAGCTGAGTAATGAGCCAGAGTTGCTCAATAACCTAGCTAATTTGTATGCTTTGCAGGATTTAGATAAAGCCTTTCAAACCATCAATATTGTATTGCAGCAAGGTGTGAAAAGTGCGGCTATTTTAGATACTGCCGGTTGGATAGAGCAGCAGCGAGGGAATCATCAGCAGGCCTTGGTTTATCTGCGAGAGGCCTACACGATGAATGCGTCTGACCCGAGTATACGCTACCACTTGGCGGTGGTGCTAAATAAGTTAAATAGACCGGAAGAGGCGAAGAGTGAGCTAGAAGCCGCGTTAGATTCTGAGCAACAATTTACCGAATATGAACAGGCAAAAGCCTTGTTGAAAACCTTGGGTTAAATATTTAACACACGTTTTAGTTTGCTTAGAACGATTAATAGAGAGGCGCTTTGAGGGTGACGGTGGCAAGATTACGCCACCGTCACTTGTTCGCAACTTTCAGCTTAAAGCTTGAAGCGTTGTACTAAGGTTTCTAATTGCTCGGCTCGCTCATTTAAATTAACACTGCCAGCTCGGTTTTCTTGGGCAAGCCCAGCAGATTGACTAGACTGATCGGCAATATGGACCACCCGTTGTGAAATTTCTTGTCCTACATGGCTTTGCTCTTCGGTCGCCGTGGCAATTAGGGCGTTCATGTCCATGATGTGTTGAATCGACTCTTTAATTAGTTGTAACGCATCGCTGGCGGCGTTAGCACCGCTAACCGCCTCAGTGCTACGCTCTTGGCTACTATCCATGGCCGACACTGCAGCATCAGAGCCATTTTTCAGGCGTTCAATCATTTCATGGATTTCACCGGTGCTTTGTTGAGTACGACTGGCTAGTTGTCTTACTTCATCGGCAACCACCGCAAAACCTCGGCCTTGTTCCCCGGCTCTGGCAGCTTCAATGGCGGCGTTGAGCGCAAGTAAGTTAGTTTGTTCGGCTATTCCCTGAATTACACTTAGAGCCGAAGATATGTTTTGTACATCACCTTCTAGGCGTTTAATCACTTCACTGGCTTGGCCTATTTCGTTAGCCAATTGTTCAACACTATGCACCGCTGAGCTTACCGTTGTCATCGCCTCGCCTGCGTTAGTATCAACTTGTTGGGCAGAGCTAGCAGCTTGGTTTGCGTTATCAGATACGTCGTGGGCCGAGGCGGTCATTTCGGTCATTGCTGTGGCAACCTGTTCGGTTTCTTCACGTTGTTCTAGTAGCAGTTGGTCGACGCTGTTAGCTCGTTGCGACATAGAGGCTGTTTCTTGTGCTACTTCATGAGCCACGCTACCTACCTTACTAATAATCTCGTGTAATAAACCAATGAAGGTATTGAAGTTGCCTGCCAGTTGCCCAAACTCGTATACGTAGTCTGTTCTAAGTCTGGCCGTAAGGTCAGCATCGCCAGAAGCTAACTTCGCAAACGATTGATTCAAATCTCTTAACGGAGCCATGATACTACGGTTGATCAAATAGCTAATCACCAAAGCTAAGCCGAGTAAAACTAGGGCGGTGAAGGATATGAACAACATCGATGAACTCAAGCTTTCTTCGGCGCCATCTTTTAGCTTGCCGATGACTGCATCAACATCATCGGTATAAAAGCCGGTGCCAATGAGTACATCCCATTTGTCTAAATAGATGGCATAGCTAAGTTTGGGGAGAGCTTGCTTACCCCCTGGTTTGGGAAAGTAATAGGTATAAAATTCACCGGCTTTGGAAGCTTTTAACAAGTCTTGCACGATGTATTGATTTTGCTTGTCTTGTAGGGTCCAAAAGTTTTTGCCGATACCGTTATCACTTAAACCTAGCAAAACTCTTACACCGTTTTTATCGTAACCAAATAGATAACCATTTTCGCCGTATTTAAGTCGCTTTAGCGTGGGGAGTGCTTGTTCTAAACTACCACCGCTTTCATAAATATCAGCAATAGATGAGTAGGCCATATCGAGATAGGATTTTAATTCATCTTTACGCATGTCCATCATGCTGGCTTGGGTTTCATTACTTTGAGCCTGACTTAACGCGCTAGTTTCTTGGTAACTTAGGTATAACATGCTTCCGGCCAATACAAGTAATGGCCCGATAGCAAGGATTAACAAACGTTGATTAATGCTTAGCGACATAGTTAGCTCCTGCTGCGCTAGTGTGGAACGTATAACGATTACGATTTGTATCGGTTGTTACGCGCCATAGTTTAGATAAAGTTAATGTAAAAATGACTACAAGGTGAAACGGCTCACTAATTCCTCCAGTTGTTGTGCTCGTTGTTTTAAATTGACGCTACCAGCTTGGTTATCTTGGGCTAGCTGTGCAGAGGCATTTGATTTATCGGCAATATGCTCAACTCGCTGAGAAATATTCTGACCTACATACTGTTGCTGTTGAGTGGCGCTGGCGATAAGAGCGTTCATGTCCATGATGTGTTGGACCGATTGCTTAATCTTCAGTAAGGCTTCGCTGGCAGCGTTAGCGCCAGTTACCGCTTCACTGCCCCGCTGTTGACTATGATTCATTACCGAAACTGCCGCATCCGAACCACTTATTAGGCGTTCTATCATGGCATCGATATCTCTGGTGCTTTGCTGGGTGCGATTGGCTAAGTTGCGAACTTCATCGGCCACAACAGCGAAGCCACGTCCTTGCTCGCCCGCTCGCGCCGCTTCAATAGCGGCGTTTAAGGCCAACAGGTTGGTTTGTTCGGCAATGCTTTGAATCACATTTAAAGCCGAGGAAATGTTTTTAATATCGATTTCTAGTTGGCTGATCACTTCACTAGCTTGGGTGATTTCTGCGGCTAATTGCTCAACTCTATGAGCAGCGCCTGTTACCGTTGTAATTGCTGCTTCGGCGTTGCTGTCGACTAGGTGGGCAGACTCTGCGGCTTGTTTGGCATTAGTACTCACATCATTTGCTGAAGCTGTCATCTCGGTCATCGCTGTTGCAACTTGTTCTGTTTGCTGGCGTTGTTCGAGTAGTAGTTGGTCTACATTGCTGGCGCGAGTCGACATGGAAAGGGTTTCTTCGGCAACATCCCTAGAAACGCTACCCACTTTACTAATAATCTCATGAAGCAGTGAAATAAACGCGTTAAAGTTATTGGCTAACTGACCGAACTCGTACACATAGTTGTTGTTTAGCCTAGCACTGAGGTCGGCTTCACCTGAGGCTAGCTTGGCAAAGGAGTGATTTAACTCTTGTAGAGGCGTCATGATACTTCGGTTGATAAAAAAACCGATGATGAGGGCGAAGGCCAACAGTGCAGCTACACTCAAACCGATCAGTTGTAACGATGAGTTTAAGCTCTGCTCACTTTGATTTTCCAAGCCGTTGATCACTGCTTCGATGTCATCGGTATAAAAACCGGTGCCCATCATTAGATTCCAACGATCCAAAAAAATCGCGTAACTTAATTTGGGTAGTGCCTCTGTTTGACCAGGCTTAGGAAAGTGGTAAGTATAAAATTCTCTATTCTTGGATGCTTTAATTAAGCCTTGGATGAGGTATTGACCTTGTTTATCTTGTAGTGACCAGAAATTGTCGCCAAGCCCTTTCGTTGAACTGCCCGAGAAGATACGGATGCCCTCGGCGCTATAGCCAAAAATGTAACCAGATTCGCCGTATTCTAAGCTTTTTAGTATGGGTAAGGCTTGCTCTAATGTACCGCCTGTTTCGTAGATAATGGCTATGGATGAGTAGGCTAAATCTATGTAGGACTTTAGTTCTTCTTTTTTTAGTTGCAGCATGCTGTCATGCGTAGCACGAGACTGCTTATGACTGAGCTTTTGGGTTTCCGAAACGGTGAGCCATAAGATGATGATGGCAAACACAAGTATCGGAGCTATCGACAGCACCAGCAGCCGTTGGCGAATAGTTAAAGACATAAAGAAGCTCTCAATAAGTTATTATTTTAGTTTTTACTTAAGTGTAGACGGCATTCATTCGTGCTGGTCTGCACACGCTTGCGCTAATAGGCAAATGTGATCACGCTTTAGTTTTATAGGCTATTTAGTCCAGATTTTTAGCAGGGGGGCTTTGCTGCCAAACCTTGGCTGGTACGATGTCTAAGGCTGTTTTATAGCCAATGTTGAACAAGCGGAGTTTGGCATCATCGCTTAAATGAAAGTCAACCGGAGAGGTATTCCCAGTGTTGACCACGATGGTTCGATGCCAAAATTTCTCATTCACGTATTCGCGAGAAATAGTGGTCATAAAGGTTCGAATTAATAGTGATATGTAGGAAGCTAAGGGGAAAAAACCATTGGTTTGTACCGGTTTAATATCATTGTCACCGCGTAGCCTAAAACAAATAACTGGGGTGCCATCTTCGGCCCAGTCTTGATGCAGCGCATCTTCAGAGAGAATGCTACCGTCTACCATGAGGTGTTCTTGGTAGGGCTTAAAAGAAAAAATCAGTGGAATGGACATCGAAAAACGTACCGCCCTTGAGACTTTTTCGTTGGGGGTCTTTAACGCGTCAAACACGACCGGAGAGCCAGAACGAACGTCGGTTGCTACAATATGCAATTGTATTGGCAGTTGGCTGAAGGTCACGCCGTTAAGCAATTCGTCAATCCAAGTTTCAAATTTGTCTCCAGAGCATAGCCCTCCGTTACGCAGTAGGCTGAACAACGAAAACCCCTTAAAACGCTCAAAATTAGTATCTAAGGCGATTTTTTTTATTTGTTGCACCTCCATGCCGCTAGCAAATAATGCGCTAATAATGCTGCCTCCTGATACGCCAACAATATGAGAGAATTCGATATCGAGCTCTTTTAAGCCGGCTAAGATACCGATATGCGCAGGTAAGCGAGTCCCTCCTCCAGCAAATATAGGCACTAGGGATCTTGGTGATGGGCATTGCGTTGAGTTATTCATAATAAGATGATAGCCCAAGTGAGAGAGTTATGATTTGGCTTAATTGGCTAGACTAATTTTAGCTGGTTTATGGCATTATGGCTGGAATAAGGAGAATCTTTGACAAGTATTCGTATGGTCACCAAGTCTTTGTATTATCTACTGTTAAGCCTCATCATCAGTTTTGGCGCTGCAGCGCAGCTGCCAGCTTGTGATAATCAGCAGTTAAATTACCAACCAGCCTCGCCTGAGCATTTGCAGGTGCTGCCCGATGTGAATGATTTCTCGGTATTGGTATGGAATACCTACAAGGGGAAAAATAGCAGCTGGCATCAGCAATTCACCGATTTTAGCCAAAACATTGACTTTATGTTGCTGCAGGAGGTGAGTCTGCGGCAAGTGGATGCGTGGCCGTACAATGCTCAGTGGTTTCGTTATCAAGCCATGGCTTTTGAGTGGCAAGGTGATCAACTAGGGGTGATGAACTTGGCTAAGTTCGCCAGTGATAAAAGTTGTCTGCTGTTAAGCCCCGAGCCTTGGATTAGGTTGCCCAAATCGGCCTTGTTACAACTTTATCGTTGGCAGGATAGAGAACTGTTAGTCATTAATATCCACAGTATTAATTTTACTTTGGGTGACCAAGATTACCGGCAGCAGCTACAACAGTTACAGTCTTGGCTTAATCGCTATCAGGGGGCGATGATTTTAGCCGGTGACTTTAATACATGGAGTCAGGGGCGATTAACGGTATTACAGCAATTTGTGGCCAGGCAGCAGTTGAAAACGGCGAATTTTGAGCCTGATTTGCGCAGCCATTTCTTTGGTGAGACTTTAGATCATGTGTTTTATCGAGGGCTGGAGCTTAAAGCCAGCACCAGCATTGCTACTGAGGCCTCAGATCACAATGCTTTAGTGCTGCGGTTTGGTTTTATTAAGCGCTGACTTCGGTCACGTTTACATATAATTTTAGAGTTTGGCCGGGCTGTAAATAATGGTTTTTATTGAGATCGTTCCACTTTAATAGATCGCTAACCGATACCTTGAATTTTTGGGCAATGCGTGACAAGGAATCACCACTTCTCACTTTGTAGGTGACGCTTTGAATGTAGTCTTTGGCTACTTTGGATTGTTGCCAAATGACCAATTTTTGACCCGGTTTTAAGGTGTCTGCGGGGGCCATGCCATTCCATTTTGCGATGTTGCGGTGATTCACTTTATAAGCTTGAGCAATACTCCAAAAGCTATCGCCTGACTTAACCGTATATTCAAGTTTGATATTGCCGCGAGGTTTGTTTTGTTGGCTGGCTAAACGTTGGCTTTGACTTAGGGTATAAGCACTTTGCTTACGCGACGAGACCGGCACCAATAAGTGTTGGCCAGCCCTAATGGTATTGTTGCTAAGTTGGTTTAGCTCTCTTATCTGCTTGCTGGTGGTATTGTAACGAGAGGCTATCACACTCAGGCTATCACCAGATTTCACCTTGTATCGAGCCCATTGCATGCGCTCTTGTTTAGGTAGGGAAGCCAGTGCTAGCTCAAAGTTTGCTACTCGTTTACTCGGAATGAGTAAGTAATGAGGGCCATTGGGGGCGGTTGCCCAGCGGTTAAAGCCCGGGTTTAATTGATGCAATTGCTCTAGCTTTATTTCGGCCAGCTCGGCTGCTAGCGCCAAATCTATTTGGCTGTAAGTATCTACTTTTTGGAAGTAGGCTTGGTTGGCAATAGCAGGGATGGTTAAATTGTAGCTATCGCGATTTTGCAGCATTTTACTCAGCGCTAGTAATTTAGGAACATAGGCGCGGGTTTCTTTGGGTAAGTCTAAGGACCAAAAGTCAGTGGCTTTACCGGCTTTTTGGTTGGCTCTAATCGCCCGTTTGACCCGGCCTTCGCCCGAATTGTAGGCGGCTAAGGCGTGCAACCAATTTCCGTCAAAAAATTTATTTAAATATTCCAAGTAATCTAAAGCAGCGTGGGTTGAAGCATAGACATCGCGTCTACCGTCATACCACCAGTTTTGTTCTAGGCCAAAACGCTTGCCCGTTCCGGGAATAATTTGCCACATACCGGCCGCTCGCCCATGAGAATAAGCAAAGGGTTGGAAGGCACTTTCTACAATTGGTAGCAGGGCTAGCTCCAAGGGCAGTTGGCGGCGTTCAAGTTCTTCAACGATGAAAAATAAGTAAGGCTCTGCCCGCTGCGATACTCGATTCATGTAATTGGGGTGTTTGAGGAACCAATTTAACTGCGCTTGTAGCCGTTTATTGTTTTCAGGCAAGGGCAGCATGAGTTGTGCCTCAATACGCTGCCAAACATCATCGTAGACCACGGGTTCCACAATTGGCTTAGCTTCATTTTGAGCGATGGTTTCAGTTTTTTTGGGCTGCGCTATAGCAGAAGGGGGCGATTGCAACTCTTCTGCTGGCGAGGTTAACGGTGCGTTATCTAGCTGCTCAGACTGAGAAGATAGGAGTTGGCAAGCGCCCAGTAATAAAGTTAAAAGGCCAACAATGAGCGCTTTCATGATTTTTCCATCGACGATAAATTTAGGCCTCATGGTATTGAGCGGAGGGCGCTTTGGCAAGTCAGAAGCTATCTTTCCATGATCTCAGGCCCGCGAACACGGCTATCTCATTGTTTAGTGGTCGCGAGTTATGCATTTCTACCGCCGACTTTATGCTACTTTGATCGCACCGCAAAAACGGGTTTACCGCCAGTTGTTGCTCTAGGGTGCTAGGTAAGGTGGGAAGGCCTGACTGGCGCAGTTTGCTGATGTGTTTTTGGTAAGCCAGTAGCGCCTGATTTTCTGGTTCAACGGCTAGGGCGAATTTCACATTAGCTTGAGTATATTCGTGGGCAGAATATATTTTCGTGTTCGGCTCAAGAGCTTTGAGCTTGCTTAATGAGTGGTGCATCTGCTCGGCGTTGCCTTCAAACAGGCGGCCGCAACCAGCTGCAAACAGGGTATCGCCCACGAATAGCTGGCCAGCACTTAAATAGGCTACATGATCTAAGGTATGACCGGGAACCTCGATCACCTTGAAGCTATTTTTTAAACCTTCTGGCGTAATTTGCTCACCATCGGCAACGCCTTGGTGGGGAAATGGATAAGAGCCATTTTTAGGAGCATAAACGCGGGCTTGTGGGTAATAACTTAATAGCGCTTCAACACCGCCAATATGGTCGGCGTGATGGTGGGTAATTAAGACCGCAGATAGCTGGCAATTGAGGTCGGCTAAACGTTGTTTCACCACCTCGGCGTCTCCCGGATCGACCACCACACAAGCGTTTGATTCGGGCTCTTTGATTAACCAAATATAGTTATCATTAAAGGCAGGAATATGGAGGATTTGCATTATAATACCTCAGTCGTTAAAGTCGATGACACATTATTGCCTTATCGGCAGTAGATTGGTATGGGGAATTAATGAAACCGGCGAAAATTCGTGACGTCATTGCGAGCCCTGATTTTTGGCAAGAGATGCCCTTGGGAGACTGGTTGATGGAACAGCAACAGAGCTTGCTGGACCAATATCTACCGGTTGCCTTTGGTTACCACATGTTAAAAATTGGCAATTTGAGTGCTCAAGTGAATTGTCATGCCTCAATGATTCGCCATCAGTTAAATGTGGCGCCTAAAGGTCATTTAATCGGTTTACGGGCACTGCCCGAACAATTGCCGTTTCAAGAAAGCAGTATCGATCTGTGTTTATTGCTGCATAGTTTAGATTTCTCGAAAGACCCTCACCAGTTATTGCGCGAGGTTGAGCGGGTACTAACCGCCGACGGTTACCTGATTGTTAGTGGCTTTAATCCCTTTAGTTTGGTAGGCCTGCGGCGTTATTTTCCGTTTCGTAAACGAGGTTTGCCGTGGTCATGTCGTATGTTTACTCCAGCGCGGGTCAAAGACTGGCTGCACTTATTAGGTTTTGAAGTGCTTAATGATGAGCGTTTTGCTTACACGTCGTTTGTGAATAGCCGACCTGCTCCGCAGTGGTTTGAGCGCTGGGGAAAGCGCTATTTCCGTCCAACCGCGTCTGCTTATTTTATTGTTGCCCGTAAACGCCGAGCGCCATTAACTCCGGTGAAAAAAGTATGGCGGGTGAAACAGCGCATTCCGGTTCCATCTTCAATCAGCGGCTAGGTTAAATCTTCATAGGCTTGGTCTATCAAGCTGGCGTTTTGTGTTGCTGCTTCGCGAGCCAGCTGATCAACGCGCTCATTTTCGGCATGGCCGGCATGGCCCTTTACCCAGTGCCACTCTAACTGATGTGGCTGACAAGCGGCATCGAGGCGTTTCCATAAGTCGGCATTTTTTACTTCGGCCTTAGTTGCTGTTTTCCAACCGCGCTTTTTCCAGTTGTGGATCCATTGAGTAATACCTTGGCGCACATACTGGCTGTCAGTGGTGAGCACCACTTTGCAGGGTTGGTTTAAGCTTTCCAAGGCGACAATTGCCGCTAACATTTCCATACGGTTATTGGTGGTGAGTCGATAACCTTGGCTAATTTCTTTTGTATGTTGTTGATAAACCAATAAGGCCGCGTAACCACCTGGGCCGGGATTACCTAAACAGGAGCCATCGGTAAACAAGTGAACTTCTTTTGCCATATATTTGTTAAACTTGGGAAAGTAATAAGCTAGTGTCGCATAGGAGCTATTTTGAACCAAACTAAGAGTCACCGTTTAGTGGTTTTCGATACGGAAACAACCGGTATGAACGATACCGGAGGCCCAATCTATGAAGGCCACCGTGTCATTGAAATTGGTTGCGTTGAAGTGATTGACCGAAAGCTGACCGGTAATACCTTTCATGTTTATATTAATCCGCAACAACTCATTGATGAAGAAGCGATACAGGTGCACGGGATCACCGATGAATTTGTTGCTGATAAGCCTTTGTTTCACGAAATTGCCCATGATTTTGTTGAGTTTATTCGTGGTGCCGAGTTAGTAGCACACAACGCGAACTTCGATATTAGCTTCTTAGATCACGAGTTTAGCCTAATGTCGCGGGCCTTAACTCAAGCAATGCCTAAGTGTGCCGATATTTGTACTATTACCGACTCGCTGTTAGTGGCGCGACGCGGTGAATACAATAAGCGTGAAATTCAGTTGGCGGGCAATAAGCCTTTGCCTTCGAGAAAGAATCTAGACTCATTAAGCGATTATTATGGCGTAGACCGTTCTTCTCGAACCTATCACGGCGCTTTGCTTGATGCGGAGTTGTTGGCTGACGTTTTTTTAAAAATGACCGGAGGCCAAAATAAACTCAACCTTAGACATAAAGGCAGTAGTGATGGTGTGGATGTTCGCCCCATCGACGCCAGCCGTGCTCCACTTAAGGTAGTCATGGCGACAGAGCAAGAGCTTGAAGCTCACCAACAACGCTTAGACTTGGTGGAAAAAAAGGGAGGCCAGTGTCGCTGGCGCAATTAAATGATAAAAAAATGCCTCTGTTTGTTATTTGCGGTAGTGATACTGCCGCTGCAGGCTACAACGATATTTGAAAATCGTGACATTCCTTTAATCGACAATCGTTTTCGCTTAGATGAAAGCATCGCTAAGGCGACTTTTCTTCTTTATCGCTCTGAGGGGGCGCCTGCGGCAATTTT
This sequence comes from Agarivorans sp., assembly GCF_050295395.1. Classification (NCBI taxonomy): domain Bacteria; kingdom Pseudomonadati; phylum Pseudomonadota; class Gammaproteobacteria; order Alteromonadales; family Alteromonadaceae; genus Agarivorans; species Agarivorans sp. The sequence continues at coordinate 1,473 of NZ_JBNKPP010000060.1, read as the reverse complement.
GGTGCGTCCAGATGGAAGCAAAATATATGCTTGGGATGTGCCAGAAAATGTCAGTTGGTTAGAAACTGACGAGTTAGATATTGTCACCATCGAGAATCCGATGCGCGGTCCATGGCAGGCGGTAGCGGAAAACAAAGGGCGCAATCGTATACGGGTGCTCAGCGACATAGCAATGGAAGTGGATCCCATTCCTCATCAGTTATATCAAGGTGAACGCTTAAGAATCACCGCACGGCTTACCTCTAAGGGAGAGCGAATTGACTTAGAGGTCATGCTACGAGAAGCCATAATGAATGTAGCTTTGTTGCATGAGCAACTGCAAGATGACCAAACTATCGAAATGCGCCGCGATAGTTTGGGTAAATTTTACGACGACGGTAAAAATTACGACGAGTATGCCTATGATGGGGTATTTACCACGCATATTAAATTAGACGTTAGGCCCGGAAAGTATGAGATGGTAATTAGCACCTTAAATCAAATATTTACACGCGCCCAACGAACTCCGGTATTGATTTACCCTAATCCGGTTTCTGTTGAAGTGATATCACCTAAGGATCAGCAGCGAGAGGCCCAGATGGCACTGTTGATTGATACTGATGAAATTAAACCAGAATCGGTGGTGATCAGCGGCAAGGTTTATAACAATGTGGGTTGGGAAGAAGCATTTCAAGTTTACGGTGATGGCGAAGAGTTTTCGGTTAACCTACCGACCCCTGCAGAACAAGGGCGTTACCGAGTGATGGGAACGCTGCTGGCAACCACCATACAAAATCGTGATATTGTCATCGACTTAGCAGAAGAAGACTTTGTGATTTTGCCACCGCCACCACCACCTAAGCCTGTGGTTGAGGTGGTGGTGGTGGAAGAACCGCCAACACCTTGGTGGTTAGTTATTTTATTGAGTGTTCTAGGCTTGTTGTTGGTCTTCGGCTTAATCTTTGGCTTTATTTGGTGGCGCAAGCGTAAAGCTTATGCTGCGGCCTTAAAAGAAGCTAAAGTTGCCGCCTCTAACCAAGTGAAAACTGCAGAGCCGAAAATGGATGATGCCGACTCTTTGCAGATGCCACCGGAGTAAAAAAGCAACGGCTTGGTTAAAAGCAGTGCGCATTGGCTAAAACATCGGCGGTTAAACAGGTTTTTAAAGAAATAAGACAATTCTTTGTTGACTCGTTATAGGCATAACCGTATTATCTGCGCCGCACCAGACGAGATGGTTCTGCGGAGTGGTAGTTCAGTTGGTTAGAATACCGGCCTGTCACGCCGGGGGTCGCGGGTTCGAGTCCCGTCCACTCCGCCAATTCTGTTTTAGTCTGTGTGTAGCGTTTCGATGTAGCGGAGTGGTAGTTCAGTTGGTTAGAATACCGGCCTGTCACGCCGGGGGTCGCGGGTTCGAGTCCCGTCCACTCCGCCAACGACGAAACGATTTGATGCTTAGGAGTGGTAGTTCAGTTGGTTAGAAAGATCGGAAGA
>NZ_JBNKPP010000059.1:0-2670 GCF_050295395.1 Agarivorans sp. | reverse complement strand
ACCGAAGTGACCACCTTTGGCGGCTACTTCCCCTTTGGTTGCCGTTATTCTTTAGACGTTCCAGTACTGTTCAACCAATATGGTTTAGACAAAATCTGGAAGGAAGAATACGCCAAAGTGGGTGTGAAACACATTTCTGCTGGCTCCTGGGACCCTTGTCACTTCGCCACGAAGAAGCCGATTACCAGCTTAGAAGATCTAAAAGGTTTACGGGTATTTACCTTCCCAACTGCGGGTCGCTTCTTAGCTAAATTTGGCGTAGTACCGGTGTCTATTCCATGGGAAGACGTGGAAGTCGCATTGCAAACCGGTGAGCTAGACGGCATCGCTTGGTCAGGCATTACCGAAGACTACACCGTGGGTTGGTCTAAGGTGACCGATTACTTCCTTACCAACAATATCTCGGGTGCATGGATCGGCTCGTTCTTTGCCAACATGGATCGTTGGAATGCCCTGCCAGATCACCTAAAAGAGCTATTGTCGTTATGTTTAGATACCTCACATTACTACCGTCAATGGTGGTACTGGGGTGGTGAAGCTAAACTTCGTGTAGAAGGCAGTGACATGAAGCTCACGACTATTCCTGATGCAGAATGGGCTACAGTGGAAGCAGAAGCAGAAAAATTCTGGGATGAAATCGCCAAAGAGTCGCCCACCAAGGCGAAGGTGGTGGAAATCTTCAAGAAATACAATGCTGACATGGTGAAAGCGGGGCGTCCATACCGCTATAGCTAACACCTAGGCCTTAGCAACAACAGCGGCTACGGCCGCTGTTGTGACTTACCAGAACACTAAACAAGGAAAGCTATGAGTGCACCCTACCGCTGGCAACAAGGAGACAAGGTTTACCAATTTGCCTCTCTAGCGGAATTAATGGCCAAGGCCACCCCCGCTCGCTCTGGTGATGCCCTCGCTGGCATTTGCGCCGAAACTGCCGAGCAGCGCGTTATCGCCCAAATGACCTTAGCCGAAGTCCCCCTAAAAACCTTCTTAAACGAAGCACTCATTCCCTACGAGAGTGATGAGATTACTCGGCTGATCATCGATACTCACGATAGCCAAGCCTTTGCTCCCATCTCGCATATGACAGTGGGCGACCTACGCAACTGGCTACTCAGTTATCAGGCCGACAGCGAAACCCTGCGTAAGCTGCGCCCCGGCCTCACCCCTGAAATGGTGGCGGCGGTGAGTAAAATCATGCGCAACCAAGACCTCATTCTAGTGGCTCAAAAGTGTGAAGTGATTAGCGCCTTTCGCGATACCATTGGCTTGAAGGGGCGGCTCTCTACACGCCTGCAACCCAACCACCCCACCGATTCGGTAAATGGTATCGCCGCCAGCATCTTTGATGGCTTAATGTATGGAAACGGCGACGCGGTGATTGGTATTAACCCTGCCGCCGACAATGTAGGCCAAGCCATTAAACTACTGAATTTAATGGACGAAGTGATTCAGCATTATCAAATACCTACTCAGTCCTGTGTACTCACCCATGTCACCAATACCATTGAAGCAATTGAACAAGGCGCGCCAGTTGATTTAGTGTTTCAGTCGATTGGCGGTACTCAAGGCACCAACGAAACCTTTGGCATCAATCTGGATATTTTAGCCGAAGCCCAGCAAGCCGCGCTGTCATTGAAGCGCGGCACAGTGGGCAACAACGTGATGTACTTTGAAACTGGCCAAGGCTCGGCTCTGTCGGCAGATGCCCATTGGGGAGTAGACCAACAAACCTGTGAGACGCGAGCCTATGCCGTAGCACGGCAATTTTCGCCCTTACTAGTAAATACCGTGGTGGGCTTTATTGGCCCCGAATACTTATTCGATGGTAAACAAATTATTCGCGCCGGCTTAGAAGACCATTTCTGTGGCAAGCTACTTGGTGTGCCCATGGGCTGCGACATTTGTTATACCAACCATGCCTATGCCGACCAAAATGACATGGACAACTTGCTGACCTTATTAGGCGTGGCCGGTTGCACCTTCATCATGGGCATTCCCGGCTCCGATGACATTATGCTTAACTATCAAACCACCTCCTTTCATGATGCCCTTTACGCGCGCCAAGCCTTGGGCTTGAAGCCGGCTCCCGAATTTGAAGCTTGGCTAAGCAAAATGGAAATATTCTCCGACTTAGATCAAGTAAAACTCAACCCTAACATCGCTAAAGCATTTAGTGCCTCACTGGCTAAACTGGAGCAGTAGCCTTATGACTAAAGCGTCAAAACAAGCTATGACTGAGCACTCAGAGCTAGTCACCGAAAGCCCTTGGCAATCCTTGAAAAAATTCACCTCGGCGCGTATCGCTCTAGGGCGCAGTGGCAACAGCGTGCCCACTAAGCAGTTATTAGATTTTCAACTCGATCATGCCCGCGCCATCGACGCGGTGCATAAAGCACTGGATGTACCCAGCCTAGTGGCGCAGCTGCAACAGTCCAGCATTATCCAACAGCTGGTTAGCGACCAGCCGATAGTGCTGAATACTAAAGCCAGTGATCGCATGGTGTATTTGCAGCGCCCCGACTTTGGCCGCCAGCTCAGTGATACTAGCTGGCAACAGCTGGAAGCGTTTCGCGCCAGTAGCGAGCGCGCTTACGATTTGTCGATAGTGATCGCCGATGGGCTGTCATCTACCGCGATTCAGCGCCACGCCCTACCCATGTTAGAGCA
>NZ_JBNKPP010000058.1:0-4824 GCF_050295395.1 Agarivorans sp. | reverse complement strand
GCTCATGGCGTTGCTCGTTGATGTAATCAATCATGGCTGCCAAGGTGGTAGATTTACCCGAGCCAGTTGGGCCGGTAACCAGTACCAGACCACGAGGATGCTCGGCAATTTGGCGGAAAATCGCTGGCGCGCCAAGCTGGTCTAGACTTAATACTTCAGAAGGAATGGTACGAAATACTGCGGCGGCACCTCGGCTTTGCTGAAAGGCGTTAACCCTGAAGCGAGCCACGCCAGGCACTTCAAAAGAAAAGTCGATTTCTAAATTTTCTTCGTACTCTTTGCGCTGCTTGTCATTCATAATATCGTAGATCAAGCTATGCACTTGCTTATGCTCTAATGCTGGCACATTGATTTTACGCACCTCACCATCCACCCTAATCATTGGTGGTAATTCTGCAGATAGGTGTAGATCCGAGGCATTATGTTTTACACTAAAGGCCAGTAATTCAGTAACATCCATTTAATTTTCCTCAATGTGAGTCTATGAGCAGTATTACCCAAGCACTTCAATTTGTTAACCACCAAATTCAGCAAGCGTTAGCTCAAGCACATCGCCCAGCTAATAGCGTTGATTTATTAGCCGTTAGTAAGACTAAGCCGCTGGGTGATATTGCCCAAGCCTATCAGGCAGGCCAACGTCGTTTTGGTGAAAATTATGTACAGGAAGGCGTCGATAAGATCCTCGAAAGCCGACAACAAGCTTGGCTAAACGAGCCCATCGAATGGCATTTCATCGGCCCGCTCCAATCCAATAAAACTCGCCTTGTTGCCGAGCATTTCGACTGGATGCAAACCTTAGATCGCGCCAAAATTGCCGACCGCCTTGCCGCTCAGCGTCCTGAGCAGATGGCTCCCCTGCAAGTGTGTATTCAAGTTAATATTAGCCAAGAGCAAGCAAAATCGGGAGTCAGCCTTGCAGAAGTTGATGCCCTAGCTGCACATATTGCGCAACAGCCACAACTCAACTTACGTGGTTTAATGGCGATTCCCCAAAACCTTGGGCAAGGGCAAGCGCTGGCAGAGCAGTTTAAAGCCATGGGCGAAAAATTTGCTGAATTACAGCAACAATATGCTAGTGTCGATACCCTTTCCATGGGAATGAGTGGCGACATGCAATTGGCGATCAATCACGGCAGCACCATGGTACGGGTAGGCAGCGCTATTTTTGGCCAACGTGGCTAATAGATAACAAAGAAGGATTAAGCAACATGACAGCTCGAATCGCATTTATCGGTGGCGGTAATATGGCCAGCAGTTTAATTGGCGGCATCATCGCCAATGGTGCCGCTGCCAGTAACATCACAGCTAGCGATCCCAACCTTGAACAACAGCAAAAGCTCCAGCAACAATTCGCCATTAATGTCACCGCCGATAATGGCCAAGCCATAGCCAGCAGTGACATTGTAGTATTAGCGGTAAAACCACAGTTAATGGCCGAAGTCTGCCAAGCTCTTAAAGACTTAGGCTTGGATTTAAGCGCCAAGCTGTTTATTTCCATCGCCGCCGGCATCAGTGTAAAACGCCTTAAGGGCCTGTTGGGTGAGCATGTTGCCATTGTTCGCACCATGCCTAATACCCCAGCCCTAGTTGGCCGCGGAATGACCGGCCTGTATGCCGCAGCAGACGTGAGTAGCGAGCAAGCCACCAGCGCCGAGCAGTTAATGCAAGCGGTGGGCGAAACCTGCTGGGTTGAGCAAGAAGACGAAATTAATCATATTATTGCAGCAGCGGGCAGTGCGCCGGCTTACTTCTTCCTATTTATGGAAGCCATGCAACAGCATGCCGAGCAGCTAGGCTTTAGCCCAGAGCAAGCACGCAAGCTGGTACAACAATCGGCCTTGGGCAGTGCCGAACTGGTTGCCGCCAACCCAAACCTTGAATTAGCCACCCTTCGGGCCAATGTTACCTCTAAGGGAGGAACCACCGCAGAGGCTATTCGCGTATTTGAAGAACAAGGTGTACGTAAAATAGTGGCCAATGCCATGGACGCCGCAATAGCACGCGGTAGAGAAATGGAAAGTTTGTTTTAATTTTATTCGAGGACCTTATGCAAGCGTTTAGTTATTTAATTGAGGTGGTATGCAACCTCTATTTGATGGTGGTATTACTACGAGTTTGGCTACAAATGGCTCGCGCCGATTTTTATAACCCTCTCAGCCAGTTTGTGGTGAAAGCCACTAATCCGGTAGTCGTGCCGCTACGGCGTATTATTCCTGGTTTTGCTGGCATCGACTGGGCGGCAGTGTTTGTGGCGTTGCTGGTGTCCTTCGCCAAGTGGGGCATATTAATGCAAATGCGTGGCGGTTTTGATTTGACCGCCGTGGCCATACTGGCCTTCTTTAGCACCCTAAAAGAAGCCGGCATGTTGTTATTCTGGGTATTATTGCTACGCGCCATTCTAAGCTGGGTGAGCCAAGGCCGCAGCCCGGTAGAATACGTGCTAGGGCAACTTACCGAGCCTCTATTAGCGCCGATCCGCCGTATTATTCCGGCCATCGGTGGCCTAGACCTGTCGGTATTAGTGCTGTTTATTGCACTTAACTTCTTAAACATGCTAATTGCTGGCTGGGTGCCTTTCTGGAGCTCGCTGTAAGTGGCGAGCCCTGCGCAATTGGATGGCGAAAACCTGCTACTGCAGGTTTACGTGCAACCCAAAGCCAGCCGCGATGCCATTGTTGGTGTGCATGGTGACGAGCTAAAAATAGCCATCACCGCCCCGCCCATCGACGGCAAGGCCAATCAACACCTGAGTAAATACCTAGCCAAGCAATGCAAGGTGGCTAAGTCTCAGGTTAACATCCTGCGGGGTGAGCTAGGCCGCCATAAAACCATCAGCATTAATCAACCCAGCATCATTCCCGAAGCTATCGCAGAACTGCTGTAAGCTTCGCCCTAAATCTTATCTATACTAGAAACAGCCATGACAAAAGGGTCAAATCGATGAGTAAGTCTTTACTACTGAGCCTAATTTTCAGCTTTACCTTGTTAAGCGCGCCCAGTTTTGCCGAACAAAAAAGCCAATTAGGCCCCTACGAAGTGCACTACATCGCGTTTAACTCTACCTTTGTTACCCCAGAAATCGCCAAGTTGTACGATATTCAGCGCAGTCGCTATAACGCCCTAATTAACATTTCGGTATTAGACAGCCGCAATAAAAACAAACCCGCGGTGGCGGTAAAACTCAGTGGCACCGCGCGTAACTTAATTGGCAACCAAACTAATTTAGATTTTAAAGAAGTGCGCGAAGGTGAGGCCGTTTACTATCTCGCCCAACTGCGCTTCAGTAACGAAGAAACCTTTCGTTTTGAAATCACCGTAGACGATGGCAAAAGCCAGCAGTTGTTAAAGTTCCAGCAAAAGCTCTACGTAGATTAAGCTAGCCACGTCCCGCCGATTAAGGCTTCTTCCCCGCCAGCCTCTGGTTTAGACTAGTAGCTGGCTTGTTATGTTCTAGGAAATCTCATGCAAAAAGTTGTTCTCGCCACTGGTAATCCGGGTAAGGTGGCCGAGCTATCGGACTTACTTAAACCTCTGAATAAACAGATTATTGCCCAAAGTGAATTCAATATAGAGGACGCCGCAGAAACCGGTACTACCTTCGTAGAAAATGCCATTATCAAGGCGCGACATGCGGCGCGCATTACCGGCTTAGCCGCCATCGCCGATGATTCGGGTTTAGCGGTTGACTACCTCAATGGCGCGCCAGGCTTATATTCTTCTCGTTACGCCGGTGAACAAGCTAGCGACCACGACAACCTAGTTAAACTATTGGCCGCACTAGAAGGTGTGCCAGAAGCGCAACGCGGCGCCGAGTTCCACTGTGTATTGGTGTATTTGCGCCACGCCGACGACCCCGCTCCGCTAATCTGCCATGGCAAATGGCGCGGCCGCATCACCACCCAAGTCCACGGTGAAGGCGGTTTTGGTTATGATCCGATTTTCTGGGTAGAACAACAGCAAGCCACTTCGGCGCAACTCAGCAAGGCTGAGAAAAATGCTCTTAGCCATCGTGGTATGGCGCTGCGCCAGCTATTAACCCAAATGGAAAATGAAGCATGCTAAGTCGCACTCCGGCACTCAGCTTGTATGTGCACATCCCTTGGTGTGTACAAAAGTGTCCCTATTGTGATTTCAACTCACACGGCTTAAAACAAGCGCTGCCGGAACAGCCCTATATTCAGGCTCTACTGAATGACCTAGACGATGATTTAGCGCGTTTTCCGCATTTGCGCCAACAGCCACTGCTGAGCATCTTCATTGGTGGTGGCACCCCAAGCCTGTTGTCGGCAGAAGCCATAGACAACTTACTAACGGGGGTGGCCGAGCGCCTGCGCTTTAGCCCAGACATTGAAATCACCATGGAAGCCAACCCCGGCACCGCCGAGGCCGAGCGCTTTGCCGGCTATTATCAAGCGGGAGTGAATCGACTCTCGATTGGCGTGCAAAGTTTCCAAAGCCAACACCTGAGCAAACTAGGACGTATTCATAGCGGTGACGAGGCGATCCGCGCCTTTGAATTTGCCCAGCAAGCGGGCTTTAAACGCATCAACCTCGACCTAATGCATGGCCTGCCACAACAAAGTCTAGCGCAAGCCATGGCCGATCTGGAACAAGCCTTTGCTTTGGGGCCTAGCCACCTGTCGTGGTATCAACTGACCATTGAGGCCAATACTGCCTTTGCCTCGCGCCCACCTAAATTGCCTAACGAAGATTTACTCTGGGACATTTACCAACAGGGGCAGCAACAGCTACAGCAAGCGGGCTATCAGCAATATGAAGTTTCGGCCTACTGTCGTGATGGGGATCGCGCAGTACATAACCTTA
>NZ_JBNKPP010000057.1:0-29320 GCF_050295395.1 Agarivorans sp. | reverse complement strand
GGTGCATTGTTCGCCAGCCTGTTTGGGCAAGCCACGGGGCTTAGGCAGTGGTTGGGTTATTTACTGGGGGCTGGTGGAGCAATATTGGTATTGTTATTCACCCGCGATGGTAGCATTGAGTGGCACAAAGGGGATGCCATTTATTTGGTGGCGTGTTGTTTGCTGGCTTTTCATGTTGTGGCTGTGCAACGTTGGAGTGCTAAGGTGTCGGCCTTTGAAGGAGCCTACTTAATACTGCTATTTGCTAGCGCTAGTTTGTTACCTATGGTGCTGGTATTTGGAGAGTTAAGCTCGGTGCAGTGGCTTAACCTACACTTCTGGAAGTTACTGGCTTATCTCACGGTGTTTACTACCTTAATTACGTTCATCTTGCAGCAGTGGGTTACGGCGCGGGCAGGCGCGGCTTGCTTGCTTGGCTTCAGTTACACTATTCCAGTATGGGTAGCAGGTTATTTTGCCCTTAACTACGATGATTTTAGCCTGCTTTCCAGCGGGTTTGGGCTTGGCCTGCTGATGGTGATTTTGGCACTATTGATGATTGATGGCCGCTTTACGCGAGCAAGTAGAGGAGCGCATGGACCGACGCTATCTTAAACAACAGTTAATGGACTTCTTTAATCAGTATCAACTTGGCATAAACTGGCGCTTACTCACGCTTAATTTCGAGGTGCATTCACTTCACAAGAGGGAGTGTTTGGTTCATCAAGGGGAGTATTCTTCCAAAGTATTTTTTTTGAATAAGGGTTTGCTGCGCTACTACAGCCTAAGCGATAGTGGCAAGGAATATACCCAAACGCTGGCTAAAGCGCCGCGTATGGTGGGCTCTACTCGGGCGATGGTTAGTGAGCAACCGAGCTTGTTTAGTATTGAAGCGCTCGAACCATGCTTAGCGATTTCTTTCTCATGGAAGTCGTTTTATCAGCAAATGAGTCAAGATCTGGCTTTTATGCAAGCCTATGCCAAATTTATGGAAAGCATCTTTATTAGCAAGGAAATGAAAGAGCATAGAATGGCCAGCCATTCAGCAACCCAACGCTATTTGGATTTTTGCTGCGATTTCCCCGAGTTACAACGAAGCCTACCTCAGCAACAAATTGCTTCCTATATTGGTATTACTCCGGTGGCTCTCAGCCGCATTCGCGCCAAACTGAAAAATACCATGGGTTAGAGTGAATCCATTTATAGGGCTTGGCTTATGTTGCTGGGTAAAGTTGCCTCATTCAGCTAAGTAACTCGGCAAATTCTTGATGCAGTGCCTTACCTTTGTCGGCTAAGTGATCCAGTAACGAGAGCATACTGCGATTGATGATTCGCTCTGGGGGGAAGTCGTTGGCTTCTAGTAAGGCTAAGGCTTTATCGAAACGTCCTATGTCGTAGGCGATGTGCGCATCTGAACCAATGCTTAAAGGGGCATCGTGCAGTTTGGCCAGTTGGACGATCCGCTCACAATTGGCTTCGCTGCCCTTGCGCGAGTGAATAAACGAGCTGTTGTTGATCTCTAAAGCAACGTTATATTGCGCCGCCGCTTTAACGATGGTTTCAGCATCGATGGGAAAAGCGGGGTTGCCGGGGTGGGTTATCACATTCACCAGCCCACTTTTAATGGTATTGAGCATGGCTTCGGTATTGATGTGTATCGACTGCGGCGGAAATACTTCCTGATGAAAACCGCAGAGAATAATGTCTAATTGAGCTCTCATCCGCTGATTGCAGTCAATCTCTCCCGCTGGCGATTTAATATTGGCCTCGATGCCGCGAAGAATGCCAATGCCCTGATCAACCCGAGGAAATAAGGCGCTATTAATAAAGTGCCACTCGTGCGGAGCGTCTGTCATATCTGGCCCGTGGTCGCTTACCGCAAACATCTTAATGCCATTTTGCTTGGCGTAATGAACATAGTCGTGCAGGGTGCTATAGGCATGGGTGCTGGCGATGGTATGTAAATGCAGATCGACTTCGGGTTTGATTTTCATAACGGCCTCTAAGGTATGAAAGGGGGATTAGCCAATTCATTGTGGCTAAGATCTGCTCTGCCAACAAGTGTTCAGGCGGAATAGACTCAGTTAGGGCGTAAAAGTGAAGATGATCAGTGAGCATTAGCCGATGGTTAGACTAGAGAGTATGTTTTGTTTTAGCAAACACAAAAAAGCCAAAGTAAAATCAACTACTTTGGCTTTTTAATCAATAGCTTATGAACTAGTGTTTAGTTCATGCCGTATTTTTTTAGCTTCTTACGTAGAGTACCACGGTTGATACCTAACATGATTGAAGCGCGGGTTTGGTTACCGCGAGTGTATTGCATAACTACGTCAAGCAACGGGGCTTCAACTTCAGATAGTACTAATTCGTACAATTCAGACACATCTCCGCCATTGAGTTGGGCGAAGTAGTTGCGCAAGGCTTGCTCAACTGAATCGCGCAATGGACGTTCTTTCACTTCAGTGCTAGTAGCACTGCTGGTCATAGTAGAAAGTGTGTTTGTGGTGTTATTTGAATCAAACATACTTGACGCTCTTTTTTAATTAAATTTAATGATCACAACTATTCGAAAAACTGCTCAATCGCGGACGTTTGGGCCAGGGCTGATTCAAGCTGGTTAAACTGGCCTCGAAACTCGTCCGTGTCCGCTATTTGCTTCAGGTACCAGCCCACATGTTTGCGTGCGATACGTACCCCTTGATACTCCCCATAATGTGCATACAGGTTGTCTAAGTGGTGAAGCATAACTTCCTTCACTTCTTGGGCGCAGGGGGGCGCTAAACGCTCACCGTTGTTCAAGAAATGATTAATTTCTCGGAAAAGCCAAGGATTACCTTGAGCTCCCCTACCGATCATGATGGCGTCAGCCCCGGTGTAGTCCAATACATGTTTGGCCTGTTCCGGTGTGGTGATGTCGCCATTTGCCACAATCGGTATTGATACTGCTTGTTTTACTGCTTTAATGGTGTCGTATTCGGCCATTCCCTTATACATACATGCTCGTGTGCGACCATGAATGGCTAAGGATTGAATCCCCGAATCTTCTGCCAGCTTAGCAATCTGCAAAGCGTTGCGATGCTCTGGTGACCAACCGGTTCGGATCTTTAAGGTCACTGGAACATCCACAGCTGATACCACAGCATCAAGAATTTTTTCGACTAATTCGGGTTGTTGTAACAAAGCCGAACCAGCTAATTTTTTGTTTACCTTTTTCGCTGGGCAACCCATGTTGATGTCGATAATTTGTGCACCATTTGCCACATTATGCTGGGCAGCAAGCGCCATCAATTCTGGGTCGGAACCTGCTATCTGAACACTGCGTATACCGCATTCATCTAGGTGAACCATTCGGTCTAGAGATTTTTTACTGTTCCACACCCGAGGGTTGCTGGACACCATCTCTGATACCGTAAGCCCCGCGCCTAATCGCCAGCATAAGCGACGAAAGGGTTGATCGGTAATGCCAGCCATTGGGGCAAGTATCACCGGATTGTCCAGTTTGTAATTGCCTATGTGCATGACTGTTGTTCTTCTCAATCTCAGGGCGGCGTAGTTTACGACTTTTTGTGCACGCTGAAAAGGCTATAAATTGAACATTTTTCAAAAAAAAAGCTGGATTTTTGGTGGCGGAATGTGGCAGCAAACCCGAGCCGATGCGGGTTTGCTGTAAAGCGTGATTGGCTTCAGCGTTTGCGGCCGCTTAATCGACACCATTCTTGATCGAGAACAAGCGGGTCCATGTCGCAGTGTGTTTGATAGGCGGCAAGAACGCCCTCACTTTGTTCTTCTAAAATCCCCGATAAGGCGATAGAACCTTGTGGTTTGAGGTAGGCGAGGATCACCTCAGACAGTTCTTTGAGCGGCCCGGCTAAGATATTGGCGACGACTACATCGGCTTGAAAGCCCTTCGGTTGATCTTTAGGCAAGTACAATTCTAGTTGCTCAGCTACACCATTGCGTTCGGCATTGTCGCGGCTGGCTAAGATGGCCTGAGGATCGATGTCGATGCCTACCACCCGTTCTGCGCCGAGTTTAATGGCGGCAATGGCTAAAATGCCGCTACCGCAGCCAAAATCTACAACGGTTTTACCGCTGAGGTCGAGTTGGTCTAGCCATTTTAAACATAGTGCGGTGGTGGGGTGGGTGCCTGTGCCAAAAGCGAGGCCAGGGTCAAGCATGACGTTTACTGCGTTTGGATCGGGAACGTCAGTCCAGCTTGGGCAGATCCATAAGCGCTCGCCAAACTGCATTGGGTGGAAGTCTTTCATCCACTCACGTTCCCAGTCTTTGTCTTCGAGCTGATCTAGCTTGTAGTTATCATCTTCAATAATGCGGGCCTCACGCAGAAACGTGAGTATCGGCGCCATATCGGTGCTGGCATCGTACAGGCCCTGAACATCGGTATCTCCCCAGAGCGGTGTTTCGCCTAGCAATGGTTCAAATACGGGGGTGTCGTGGCGGTCTAAGAAGGTGACGGCCTGACAGCCGGTTTCCATTAAGATGTCACCAATGGTTTCGGCAGTATCTTTAGTGGCGTTTATTTTTAACTGGATCCAAGGCATTGTCCGCTCCTCTCTGATTTTAGGCGGCAAGTGTACTGTGTTAGTAGCAGCTTAGCATCTAAAAGTTAGTTGGGCTTGGCATCCTAGGATTACACACCCAATAAGCTTAACCAGCAGAATCAAGTCTGCTGGTTAAGTGAGAGGGAAAGTCTGACGCGTGATACAGCTCGGCTTAACCTAGGGGGGCTATCGGTTGGCGTGAGCAGAGGAGCGGGATTTTCTTTTATTGTTATTATCCCAAGCAAAATTACGGTGGCGATGTCTTAGGTATAACAGTTGCGTCCCGCGATATAAGCAAACCGCTGCCACTATATAAATAGGTAGCTGGCTGAATTGCGACAGTAAACTCAAGCCAAGCCCGATGAATAAGAAAGGCACAAATTCATAGAGTGTTTCGGGTAGAGTAAAAGACTTACTGGGAAGTTTATGTTCATCGGTACGGCGATAGTTGGAGCGCATTACCCAAATGACTGCGCCCAATATAAATAATAAGGCACCACCCAATAGGCCTAGTGAATTATCGTTCCATATTACGCTGCTAGAGCCCAGCATGAGGTAAACGCTGGGGAGAATCTCATAGATAGATTTGCTAATCATACGGCGTTTACCCTCCTTAAAATTATTTTATACCGCATTCTTGCTGATTATTAGAACTACGGCGCGTTAACTAATTGTAAGTGATTTGTTGCTTTTTGCTAGATGTTTTTAATCTAACAGCAGTTTGCACTTGTTATGGAGGGCTTACAGTTCAGTTTAAAGGCGGGCAGCGCTTAGCCAGTGCAGGGAGAGACTGGCTAAGTGCTGGAGATTTATCGAAACAGTATGTGATTAAGTCGGGTTTGCTGAATGCTTTTGATCAGCATGATACTTAGCACGAGGGTGCCTAACACTATCATTAAATCTTTGCTTAGCCCGCTTAATTGCAAGCTATCAGCGATATTGAACATAACGATGGCTACCAACAAGTGCAAGATGTAGAAAGGTAATACCATTTGCGCAGTGTCGATCAGCTGCGGGTGTTGTCCCCAGTTAGGTCTAGCCATTAGCATTAAAAATACACCAATACCCCAAACCACTGTAGAAAATACAAAATCATGAACCGGGAAAGGTACTTGATAGTAGCTCTTGAGCAGGATCGCTTCGCCAAAGTGGCCGGCCATGCCTAGCAGGGCTAGCAGTAAAGCAGGACCAAAAGACAGTTTAAATTGATGCTGGCGAATAAGGTAACCACTGGCCACTAATAGGGTGCTAAAGAACGGGCCATTACGGGTAAATATAGGCGCTTCCAAGCCGCTAACTTGCTGGTAGCTGCCGGCCAATACACCGTAAAGATACAGGCCTAGCGCCACAGGTAGAATGGCTTTGCTCCAGCCTAAATGTAAACAAATTGCCACTATCGCTATGGCGCAGAGTAAACCAGGGATAAACCACAGGTGTACCAAGCCGCCTTCAAATAGGCTATTTAGCGGCCAGGCAAGTAGTGAGTCCCAATAAGGTAAGCGTTCATATAAGTAGCCCTGCTGAAAAGCTTCACCAAAGTTGAAGGGCATCAATAGTGAAATTAGGCTCCAGATTAACCAGATCCGCAGTAAGGGGCGGGCATAGGCCTTTAATGTGACAAAGGGCGCGCGTTGTAATTTGTCGGCAATGAAGTAGCCAGCAATAATGAAAAATAAGGGCACGGCAAAGCGGCTAATTTGGTTAATAATAAAGCCTAGCCAAGGTTCGCCGTTAATCTCGGCATAGTGCATGGCAACCTGACAATGCATTAGTAGGATGGTGATAATTGCTACGATTCGACCGAGCTCTAGGCTGGCAATTTTGGTAGATGAAGACATATTGCGGTAATTCGTGAAAAAATGTCGGCAGAATATACTGGTTATGATGGCTTGGGTCTTTGAACTGTGCTGGTTTTTTTGTGTTTGGTGGCTTTAGTCACTAACTGGAGGCGAAAAAAAAGCCCTTTGCAGGGCTTTTTATGTCTCGCCGTTAGGACAGACCGAGTTTTTTCTCTAGGTAGTGAATATTGGCACCACCAAATTGGAAGTTTTCGTCTTGCATGATTTTTTGTTGCAGCGGAACGTTGGTTTTAATGCCGTCAATTACCAGCTCAGATAAGGCGTTTTTCATGCGAGCAATCGCAATATCACGGTTCTCACCATAGGTGATAAGCTTACCTATCATTGAGTCATAGTAAGGTGGGACGGAATAACCGGCATAAACATGTGAGTCCCAGCGGATCCCCATGCCACCTGGCGGATGGAAACGGTTAATGCGGCCCGGAGACGGAATAAAGCTCTCTGGATCTTCGGCATTAATACGGCACTCAATGGCGTGGCCAGTGATTTTTACCTGATCTTGACTGAACGACAAAGGCTGACCTGCGGCAATCCGCAGCTGCTCTTTGATTAAGTCGATACCAGTGACCATCTCGGTAACCGGGTGCTCAACCTGAATACGGGTGTTCATTTCAATGAAGTAGAACTCACCATTTTCATATAGGAACTCAAAGGTACCCGCTCCGCGGTAGTTGATCTCCAGACATGCGCGAGTACAACGTTCACCAATGTAACGGCGCATATCTTCGGTAATGCCGGGGGCTGGTGCTTCTTCCACCACTTTTTGGTGGCGACGTTGCATTGAACAGTCACGCTCACCTAGGTGAATCGCGCCACCTTGACCATCGGATAGTACTTGTACCTCTACGTGGCGAGGGTTTTCCAAGTATTTTTCCATGTATACGATGTCGTTATTAAAGGCGGCACCGGCTTCTGCTTTGGTCATGGCGATGCTTTGGATTAGCTCACTTTCTTTGCGAACCACCCGCATACCACGACCACCGCCGCCGCCAGCCGCTTTAATGATTACCGGGTAACCAATGCGTTTAGCGATTTGAATGTTCTTTTGAGTATCTTCGCCCAATGGGCCATCTGAGCCCGGTACACAAGGTACGCCAGCTTTTTTCATCGCTTTAATGGCTTCAACTTTGTCACCCATCATACGGATGGTCTCGGCCTTAGGACCGATGAAGATAAAACCACTTTTTTCAACGATTTCAGAAAACTCAGCGTTTTCTGACAAAAAACCATAACCAGGGTGAATGGCTACTGCATCGGTGACTTCGGCGGCAGCAATAATCCGCGGAATATCAAGGTAGCTGTCGGTGGCGGCAGGCTTACCAATACAGATGGATTCATCAGCTAACAAAACGTGTTTTAAGTCTCGGTCGGCCGTTGAATGCACCGCTACTGTTTTAATTCCTAACTCTTTACAAGCGCGTAAAATCCGTAAGGCAATTTCACCGCGGTTAGCAATAACTACTTTATCTAGCATACAAATGCCTCTTTATTCGATGATGAATAGCGGTTCATCAAATTCAACAGCTTCGCCGTCGTCGACTAAGATGGCTTTCACTACGCCGGCTTTGTCTGCTTCGATTTGGTTCATCATCTTCATCGCTTCGATGATGCAAAGTGTATCGCCTACATTCACTTGTTGGCCTTCTTTAACGAATGGTTCAGCCTCTGGTGAAGATGAACGGTAGAAGGTGCCCACCATTGGCGATAACAATTGGTGGCCGCTTGGGGCTTCGCTAGCTGCTGGTGCGGCTGGCGCAGCAGCAGCTGCAACTGGAGCCGCAGCCACAGGGGCCGGCATAGGTGCGTGTACTGCATGGGTCGCACCGCTGAAGTTACGGCTAATACGAACCGATTCTTCACCTTCAGTGATTTCTAGTTCGGCAACGCCTGATTCTTCAACTAATTCGATTAATTTTTTAATCTTGCGAATATCCATAAGGGCTCTCTTTATCGTATTTGGTTAATTACACTACTGTTGCTGCAGCTTGTTTACCGCTGCAGTCAAAGCAAACTGATATCCTTGACTACCTAGGCCACAGATCACACCTTCTGCCTTATCGGCGAGATAAGAATGATGGCGGAAGGGCTCTCGTGCGTGCACGTTAGATAGGTGGATTTCTATAAAAGGGATGTTAACACCCAGTAAAGCATCTCTTAGTGCTACACTGGTGTGAGTGAATGCCGCAGGGTTGATGATAATAAAATCTACTTCACCCATGGCTTGGTGAATGCGCTCAATGAGCTCACCTTCAATATTTGATTGGAAGTCAGCAAGGCTAACTCCCAAGTCGCTGGCTTGAGCGTGTAACTGTTCAACAATGTCGCTTAAGGTTTGGTGGCCGTAAACCTCGGGCTCGCGTTTGCCTAATAGGTTTAAATTAGGGCCGTTAAGTAACAAAATCGAGAATTTATTAGTCATTTTCGTTGAAAAGCCAGCTTAAATTGGAAAACGTGTCAATGGATACAGGTTAGCACATTTTTTTCAGATGAATGTGCTAAGCCATCGGCATTTTTCGCAATTATAGGGATTTCGCAGAAAATGGCAGCATTTTTCTGGTCTTATCAGTTAGTTTCGACCATGGGCTCTGTTGTTAGGTTACGCAACCATTTTTTCTGATGCATTCGCCAAAAACACAACATTGCTTTAAATACTTCCTCACTAAGCGCAATGCAGTATGCGGTGATAAGGCTTACGTCGAACACCATAATAGCGATAGTGGTGAGCATTAATCCTACCCCCCATTGGCTAAAGGTATCTGACATCAGACAGAAACTATTATCGCCACCACTTCGAAGAATGCCGTTAATCAATACCATGTTAAAGATACGCAACCAGGTTGAGGCCGCCAAAATTAACACCAAAGTTTTTGCCAAAGTTAGCGTTTCAGCTTCGAGCGCGCCAAACAAATTGAGTAAGGGATAGCTTAATAACCAAATCGCTACACCAATACCGAGAGCGGCAATCGGGCTAACCAATAATGACAGACGTGCGTCTATCCAGGCTTGGCAGAAATTATTGGCGCCTAGTTTATTGCCCACCATAATGGAACAGGCGCTAGAGAAACCAATGAAGCAAGAAATGGCGATGCCTTCGATTGGGCTTATTAAACTCATTGCTGCCAAAGCGTTGGTACCTAGTTGGCCATATAAGGTAGCAAACATAAAGACTCCACTCGACCAAATGGCAAAGTTGATAATTAACGGGGCTGCTAGCTTGGTGTACTTGACTAACTCTGCACGCTTAAATTGCCAAAAACCAACCAAACATGCCTTGACGAGAGGGTGAGATTGCCAGCGCAAGCTTAGCCACAATATGCAGATTTGCAGTGCGCGCGCGATAACCGTTGCCACGCCTGCGCCAACAATGCCCATGGCCGGAATAGGACCAAAGCCAAAAATTAGTAATTGGTTCAGTGCCACGTTGGCGATAACCGCAAAAATACTGATATAGAGTGGCAATTTAGTATTGCCGCTGGCGCGCAGCGCTGACTCCAGAACAATGACCGGCAGGGTAAACAAGATCATCAATGCTGTAGCATGAATGTAATCACTGCCTAGGGAAATTAACAGGGGGTCACTGCTGCCCCAATGCATGATCACTTCGGCCTGACTATACATAAAGGCTAAAGTAATAAGGGTAAACACTAAACCGGTGTAAAACGACAAGGCAACCGTGCGACCAATGGCCTGCCAGTTTTTATTACCCCAATGCTGAGCACTTAAGATGGCGCAAGCTGTAGAAAAACCATTCAAAATGATAATCGCCACAAAAAAGGCGCGGCCAGCATAACCTACAGCTGCCACTTCGGCATCGCCTAAGGTAGCTACCATTAATACATCCACTAAAGCTAACAGGCTTAGCAATACGGCTTGTAAAGAAATGGGCCAAGCAAGACGCCAGAATTGCTCAAGCCAAGGGCGATTTAACGATGTAGGAACTGTATGCATAGCGACCTCAAAACGTGACCTTCATCAGGTGAAAACTATCCTAGGTTAAAAAATAACCTAACAAACTTGGGCGCAATGCTATCTTATATTCTGGATATGCCACATAATCGAATCTATCAGGAATATGTTCAAAACTATCATATGGAAAAAATAGACTGGCGTGAACGTTTCGACATAGGCCCTGCTTGTGTTGAACACTTTTTAACCCGAGAGCGTTTCTCCAAGCTCAGCTCTTTACAGGTGAATCTGGCGGGGGTTTCTTATATTCGAGGTGAGTATTTAGTCTGTCGCCGAGCGCCACAAGAGCATACGGTGTTGATCTCGATGGCAGGTGAAGGCAATTTGCATACGCCAGAATTACGCCATCGAATTACCGCTAACGAGTTGGTTATTCTGCCTGCGGGTACCCACTATTCCTTGAGTTTAGCCAGTCATTTCTGGCGGCATAATTGGTTTCAATTCTCCGCCGATGTGCGTTGGTATCGCTTTCCCCAAAAAGCCAAAGTGATAAAATTCAAGAGCAGCCAAAATATCGATAAGTGCTTAAAGATGTTGTTGGAAGAAGAGCGCTCAGCCAATGCCGATCCGCTGATTGAGTCGCACTTAGTTCAGCTATTAAAACGTTATTTGTTACACCTGCTTAAACCCTTAAAGCAAGGGGAAACCAGCCCATTGCACAGCCTGGAGCAACAATTACGGGCCAGTTTGCACTACCCTTGGACGGTTAGCCAGATGGCACAACGTTTGTCGGTATCGGAAGCACATTGTTATCGTTTGTTTCAACGCGAATTTAACTGTAGCCCGAAACAGTATTTAAGCCGTTTACGCTTAGAGCATGGTAGCTACCTATTACGCGAAAGCCGTTGGTCGATAGAGGTAATTGCTAGTCAGTTAGGTTATCAAGACGGCTTTGCTTTTGCTCATCGTTTCAAGAAGAGTTTTGGCGTATCGCCGGGGCGTTATCGCCGTCAGCACCAAACGCCAGACTAAGCGCAGTTAACCTTTAAGGCTGTTTGCTGGCTTGCATTTCCGCTAACCCGCCGCCATTAATAACATGCTTGTAGCCCATGGCTTCCAATACTTGTAGGGCATAAGATGAGCGATTGCCAGAACGGCAATACACTACAATGGTTTGCTCTTTGTCTGTGGTTAAGGCGTTAATATGTTGGGCCACTTGGGTATGGGGAATGTTATGTGCCCCGGCTAAATGCTCTTGCTGAAACTCTGCTTGGCTGCGGACATCTAAGATTAAAGCTTGTTGCTGTTGTATCGCACTCCACGCTTGTTCGGCACGCTCTGAGGCAGTGCCGAAGACGCTGTAAGTCAGTAGCAGCGCAAGGCTAATTATTTTGGCGAGACTCTTCATGTTTATTCCCTTTATGAAGTTTAAGCGTAATTAAGAAGAAACATTATAGCGCGAGCCAATTTCTATGCATCGGTTTTGTGGTTTTGTGCGCAGGTATAGAAAGAGAGAGAAGTTTGCCAGCCGCCTGAAGACGGCTGGCGACAGGCTTAAGCTGCGTTCGATTTTTCTTGGATCAGTTTATCCACCACCGATGGATCGGCGAGGGTAGAAGTATCGCCCAGTGAATCGGTTTCGTTGGTGGCAATTTTACGCAAAATTCGACGCATAATCTTACCCGAGCGGGTTTTGGGTAGGGCTTCCGCCCAATGCAAAATGTCGGGAGTAGCAATGGGGCCAATTTCTTTGCGTACCCATGCTTTCACTTCTTTATGCAGTTCGGCGCTGGGTTCTTCACCAGCATTTAGCGTGATATAAGCGTAAATCCCTTGGCCTTTAATTTCATGAGGCACACCCACTACAGCCGCTTCAGAAATTTTTGGGTGGGCCACCAAGGCGCTCTCAATTTCGGCAGTGCCCATCCGATGGCCACTCACATTAAGCACGTCGTCTACGCGGCCGGTGATCCAGTAATAACCGTCTTCGTCGCGGCGTGCTCCGTCCCCTGTGGTATAAGTGCCGGGGAAGGTTGAGAAATAGGTTTGCTCAAAGCGTTCATGGTCACCGTAAACGGTACGCATTTGCCCTGGCCAACTGTCTTTAATGATTAAGTTACCTTCGGCTGCGCCTTCTAGCTCGTTACCTTCGTTATCTACTAAGGCGGGTTGCACACCAAAGAAGGGACGGGTAGCCGAGCCGGGTTTTAAGGCGGTGGCGCCGGGTAGTGGAGTAATTAAGATACCGCCGGTTTCGGTTTGCCACCAAGTGTCGACAATCGGACAGCGTTCGTCACCAATGGTGCGGTAGTACCATTCCCAAGCTTCTGGGTTAATCGGTTCTCCCACCGAACCCATGATTCGCAGGCTACTGCGTTTAGTGCCTTGAATTGCCGCATCGCCTTGTGCCATTAGCGCGCGAATCGCCGTGGGAGCGGTATATAAAATAGTCACTTGGTGTTTATCACAAACTTCGCTCATTCGTGCGGCGGTAGGGTAGTTAGGCACGCCTTCAAATAAAATGGTAGTGGCACCATTGGCTAGCGGACCATATACCAAGTAGCTGTGTCCGGTAATCCAGCCCACATCGGCAGTACACCAATAAATATCACCTGGGTGGTAATCAAACACATATTTAAAGGTCATGGTGGCATAAAGGAGATAACCGCCAGTGGTATGTAATACCCCCTTGGGTTTACCGGTTGAGCCCGAGGTATAAAGAATAAACAGCGGATCTTCAGCGTTCATTGGTTCTGGGGTACATTCTTCCGGCTGGTTCTCGGTGGCTTCGTGCCACCATACATCGCGCTCACTATTCCAATCTACTGCGCCGCCGGTACGTTTAAGTACTACTACGCTTTTAACAAAACTACATTCTGGGTGAGCCAAGGCTTGGTCTACATTGGCTTTTAGTGGCACGCTGCGTCCGCCACGAACTCCTTCATCGGCGGTAATGACGTATTTGGAGTTGGAGTCAATAATGCGTCCGGCTAGGGCTTCAGGAGAAAAACCACCAAATACGATGGAGTGCACCGCGCCGATTCGGGTACAAGCGAGCATGGCTACGGCAGCTTCGGGCACCATTGGCATGTACAAACACACCACTTCGCCTTTTTTAACCCCTTGGGCTTTCAGCGCATTAGAGAACTGACAAACTTGCTTATACAACTGTTTGTAAGTGAGTTTGCTATCTTCTTCGGGATTATCGCCTTCCCAAATAATTGCCACTTCATCGCCACGTTCTTGTAGGTGACGGTCAATACAGTTGGCGCTAACGTTAAGTAGGCCATCTTCAAACCATTTAATGCTCACGTGGCCGGGATCGTAAGAGGTGTTTTTTACCGTATTGAAGGGTTTAATCCAGTCGAGTAACTCGCTACCGTGTTTTCCCCAAAATTGTTCAGGCTGGGTGATCGACTCTTGATACATCTCTAAGTACTGCTGATCGTTCAGCAAGCAGCTCTCTGCAATATTTGGTTTAACTGGGTACAGCTTCTGTTCACTCATATTCCTCTCCTTGCTTCCTCGTGATGAGGCGGGACATCGTCTTTGACGTTTTGGATGTGCCTAAGACTGGCACCGACCAAGGTTGTCGACAATTAGACTTTTGGTTAATTATTTGTGAAGAATTGTAAAATACCTTATTAATCAAAATTATCTTTTATGTTGCAATACTAAAGTGAGAGGCGGCTCACGGCTTGTGAAGCTAGTGGCTAAGCGAAGGCTGGTCGGAGTAGTTAGGATAAGTAGGACAAAGTAGCCGCCTGGCTGAAGCAAGGCGGCTAGAGGACAAAATTTTATTTAGTGCTGGCGTCTTCAGCTGTCAGACTAAGCACCAGTTTGCCGTCAACAATCTTGGCATTCTTTGGTGAAAAGGTAACCAGGTTGGACTCAAAACCCCAATCGCCTTTACCCCAACGTTTTTCATCGAAGCTGTTAAAGTCGTCACGCCAAGCTAGACTAAACTCACCATTATCTTTGTATTCGTAATATTCCATCCAATCGATTTTTTGATGCAGTGGCAGGCTTTGGGGATTGAATTTACCTACCCAATCGGCGGCGGCAGAAATCCAAATGTTACTGCGGTAGCTTTGCGGCGTATTACGCATGTCGCGAACTTGTTTAGAGCTTTCTGCCGTATCGTGACGCACTGTTTCGCCGTTTACCTGCCAAATGATTTCATTCGGGGTCCAGATTAGAGTGTACTCCACAAACTCGTTAACTTGAGGTAGCTTATGGATCTTTTCTGAATGGATCCGCTTATTGAGTTTGCCAGTGATCATATTGGTTTGCAGTTGTTCGGGATGTTTGCCAATTACCTCAAAATCAATTTCTCGCCATGGCCGTCCTTCTCCCTGCCAAGATTCGTCGTCATAGGTAAAAAATGAGGACACCACTCCCGGTGCCGAAACTAGCTTCATGCGGGTGACAAATTTACCGTAAAGTACCTTATCTAAACTAAATACTTCGGCACCAAATAAGGCTTTATCACTAAGGTTTAAAGAGCCAGTTTGGGCAAGAGTATCTTGGTTGGCTGGCTCTGCTAGTGCGTTGAAGCATAGCGCGCTACTGAGTACCACAAGTAGACAGGTTTTTTTCATTACAACATCCGTTAGCTGATTGAGAAGGAGCTCTAATTTAGCTAGCAATGAAAGTGCTTGCTAGTGCTGATAGTGAGTGTTTGCCACTTCTGTGATTTTCCACTAGTTAGCTGAATAGTCCATGAAATGTCTATCGAACTTGCTCTGCGAAATACTGAGTCGTTAAGCGGAGATCTCAGCGGGTATGGCACGAGTGGGGCGCGGACCAAAGCGTAAACGCAGCTAAATCATGGCGGCGGTCGATGATTGCACATCAAGGGCTTAAGCTTGTCTTGATGACGCCTCGATAGCGGAATAGATAGGTGAGGTAAAGTTAGGCTGAGATCGCTTTAGGTATGGCCGTCGTGGGGCGCGGACCAAAACGTAAACGCAGGTAAATCATGGCGGCGGTAATGGCATCATCAATCGCTTGGTGGCGTCCCGATAGTGGAATAGAGAGGCTGCGACAAATATGAGTCAGATCTTGATTGGGGCTGATCCCTACATGGTCAACATGCACTTTATCGGCAAACATGCGGCCTACATCAATGAGCGGGTTTAGCAGCCTAAAACCATAGAGTTGTTTGCAATGGCGGTTGATTATTCGTTGGTCGTAAGCAATGTTGTAGCCAACAATGGGGCGGGGGCCAATAAATTGCAGTAAACGCGGTAGTGCCTGTTCAATCGGGTAGCCTTGCTGTAAATCGCTGTGGCGTAAGCGATGCACTTTAATTGAGTCACCGGCTAGTTTATGGGTTGGTAGTACTTTTAATTC
Organism: Agarivorans sp.; assembly: GCF_050295395.1. Lineage (NCBI taxonomy): Bacteria > Pseudomonadati > Pseudomonadota > Gammaproteobacteria > Alteromonadales > Alteromonadaceae > Agarivorans > Agarivorans sp. The sequence goes on along the minus strand of NZ_JBNKPP010000057.1, from coordinate 13,659 downwards.
GAAACTCTGGCTGGCGAGGATCCGATTTTCCCGAATAAGCACCGCTCCCATTGAAACAATGTCGGCTTGTTTGGTATTGAGGCTGGTGGTTTCTAAATCTAGCGCTACGTATTCCTTTCCTCGATAGGCTTTAAACAGTGGGGCAAACTCACTGTGGCGAAATTTTTGCTGATAATATAAACGTTGCAGCATTCGCGCCTCTAGTAATCTCGAATGTTGAAATGCAGGGCGAGTAATTGTTTAAATTTTTTTACCACGTGCAAGCCGTGGCGCAGCAAGTCACGTTGGCTGTGATTGAGCTGGTCGACTTTTAATACATGATAATCTTGTTCGGCTTCGGCAGGAAACAGCTGCTGAATACGCAGTTTAAAAAACAATAGCAGCGCTTCGGTGAGGTTGGCCGCGGTATCTTCGTCAAGCACCTTGAGTTTGGCCAATTGTTCAATACGTTCTAGGGTATTGGTGGGGCTAATGGCTTGCTCTAGTGCCAGCGCGCGTATGCCATGAACAATCGGAAAGATGCCGCCTTTTTTAATGTCTAAACCGGCCTGTTTGGATTTAATATTGCCAAATAGCGTCAGCGGCGTATGAAACTTAAGCGCGGGTTGGGCAAAAAACGCTAGAGTGACACTGCGGTTGGCCATTTGTGCCATGAGATCTTTGCGTAACCTACGTAAGAGGCTTTTATTGCCGGCAATGGCGTGTGCATCAAGCACTATCGCCAGATTCATCATGGCATCGCCATGGCCGGTCTCGATCCAATTGGCAATGGTTTTGCTCCACTGACTTTGTTGTTGAACCCATTGAGGATTGTTCACCATGATGTTACCGGGGCAGGGTGGGTAACCCAGTTGCAGCAAATACTGGCTAAATTGCTCTAGCTGTTGTTGTTTCTCTGGCCAGTCGTAGCCATCTTCAATGACTAAGCCATTGTCTTGGTCGGTCTTAACAATCTGTTCGCCGCGTCCTTCACTGCCCATCACCATCAAGCAAATATGGTTGTGGTGCTGGTGAGGAATGCTGAGTTGAAATACTCGGCTGATGATTTGCTCGTTCATGGTGGCTAACAGCTTCATGATGAACAGGGTACGAATGCCGTTGTTACAGAGGTTTTCCACTAATTTATTGAGAGTATGGGCGGCTTCACTGAGTTCTTCGATGGTGGTGGCTCGGGCGATGCGTAGCGCCAGCACGTGAGAGTGAGTGGAAAACAGACTTAACACATGGGCCATTTCTAAAATGCCGATAATCTTTTGCTGTTCTTTCACCACCACTCGCTCAATGCTGTTGCGAGTCATTAATAACATGGCGTTGAACAGAAATTCCCCTTTATTGACGCTGATTAAATTGAAGTTAGCCAGTTGGCTCACTGGGGTGTCTAAGGACTGCTGTACCAACACTGCCGCATGCAATAAGTCGGTGCCAGTTAACATGCCAAAGCAGCCATCGTGGTTCACCAGCAACGATTCGAGTTTTTGTTCACGCATGATCACCGTGGCCTGTTGCAAGGAGGTTTCCCCTTCGATGACGACCGCAGGTTGGACATTTTTTTCGTCGATGGTGGTAAGAATAAATTCGGCTAGGTTTTTATTGCCTTCTCGGGATTCGACTAACTGATGGCGAGTTGCCAAGTCACGTTGAAAGTAGTCCCCAAAGTCGCTGTTTTCACTGACCAACTGGCGAAAAACTTTGCTGGGAAGGGCATAACACAGCGTTTCTTCTAGTGCCACGTAGTCATGTTTAGCGTAACCGCCAAATTGCGAGCGTACATCAAACCAATCTTCTACAGTGTAATGGGCAAATACTTCGGCATTGTTGTCGGCGCGCTCTTCAACTTGGCCTTTAATCACAATAAATAGATAACTGGCCTGTTCGCCAGCTGTGACGATTTTCTGTTGGCTTTGAAAGTAATGAATATCGAGATTAGTCGAGACCTGTTGGCGTTGCTTGGGGTCAAGTTGATCAAACGGTGGGTGCTGAAAATTAAAATCTGTGCTCATCGCGCTACCATCTATGTAAGTGTGTCATTTACCCCTATTTCTCGCGCTATTTTATTTTTGTGTAGTGCGTACTTTTCAAATTGGGTGGATAGATTAGTCACAGTTAAGCATGTTCTTTTTTGCTACCGTAACCTAGACGACTTTAGTCTAAATGGTGCTCTAGCGCCTGCTTATTACGGTAGTGTGGATCACAAGGAAATAAATTCGGAATGCAAATGGTGAGTGAAGGTTGGTTCGTCATCCCCTTGTCTTTAGCTTATTTGGGGCTGTTATTTGTTATTGCTTATTATACCGACCAAAACCTGACAAAACGGCTACGTTGGCAGCCGCTTTTTTATAGTTTATCGATAGCCGTTTACTGTACCTCATGGACATTTTACGGCACCGTTGGCCAAGCCAGTGCTAATTTCTTGTCGTTTATTCCCATTTACCTTGGCCCCATCCTATTGTTTATTTTTGCTTGGCGCTTATTGGCGCGAGTGGTGTTGATTGCCAAGCGAGAACACATTACCAGCATTGCCGACTTTATTGCCGCCCGTTATGGAAAATCCCAGACCCTGGCGGTGGTGATTTCGCTGATCTGCATTGTTGGCATTTTGCCTTATATTGCTCTGCAATTACGCGCCATTGTGATGGGCTTGGACCTATTTGGCGGTGAAGCGATGCGCCAAGCTGTGGGTAAGGGCAGCAGTTCGCAAATCGCCTTGTTTGTGAGCATTGCACTGGCCATTTTCACCATGTTATTTGGTACTCGACATATTGACGCCACCGAACATCACCGCGGAGTGATTGTGGCTATCGCCTTTGAGTCGTTGGTGAAGCTGGTGGCGTTTGTTTGTGTGGGCTTATTGGCGGTGGGGTTGTTATGGGATTTGCCGGAGCCAGCCCAGCTTAATATTCAGCAATCTTTGGTTAGCAAATGGCAAGGGATCAGTCTTGCTGATATTAGTGATTTAGTTGTGGCTACCTTGTTGGCGATGTCGGCGGTATTGTGTTTGCCTCGGCAGTTTCACGTGACGGTAGTGGAAAACAATCAAGTCAACGATCTTAAAGCTGCCCGTTGGCTGTTTCCCGCTTACTTATTGTTATTGGCGATATTTGTATTGCCGATTGCTTTAGTGGGAGACGCTTTGTTGCCAAGCAATACTCCGGCCGATCACTACGTGATTCAACTCCCCTTAGCAGTTGGCCAAGAGTGGTTGGGTATGGTGGCCTTTCTGGGGGGGACTTCGGCAGCCAGTGGCATGGTGGTGGTATCGACTATTGCCTTAGCGATTATGGTGAGTAACGACTTGGTGCTGCCCTTACTATTGAAGCAAGGCGGCTTAAGTCGGCGTAACTTTGCCCAATTTAGCGAGCTGTTGCTGAATGTACGCCGTACCACTATTTTGGTGATCTTGCTGTTGGCTTGGGGCACCTTTTTGATGTTGGGGCAAATAAATAATTTGGCCGACATTGGTTTCCTTTCTTTTGCGGCGATAGCGCAACTGGCGGTGCCTTTAGTGTTGGGATTGTATTGGCGCGAAGGTAATCGCACCGGGGTGTATGCCGGTTTAGCGGTGGGCATGAGCCTGTGGCTTTTTAACCTAATGAATATGACCGATAGTTTGAGTCCGTTGGTGGGTAGTGCTTGGTTAATGGATTGGTTAACCGCGCCTGAGCTGGGCGGACAAAAACTGATTTCTGATGGCAATTGGGGCATTTTGTTGAGCTTGTTAGGTAATCTTACGGCTTACCTATTAGGTTCTAAGGTGTCTAGTCCGGCGGTGTCTGAGTGGCTGCAAGCCAGTAACTTTATCGGCCAGAGTAGTAAAAATGACGATGCCGCTGCCCTGTATCATTCTAAGGTGAGTGTGGAAGAGTTACACATGCTGGCTTCGCGCTTTTTAGGCTCGCAGCGCATTGGCGAAGCCTTCACTAAATACGCGCAATCGCGCGACTTACAGCTTAGCCCTAACCAGCAGGCGCCAGTGGCCTTAATTGCCGAAACTGAACGAATGCTGGGGGGGGTATTTGGGGCTTCTTCGGCGCGTTTGGTATTAGGTTCGGCACTGCAGGGTAAACAAGTTCAATTGGAAGAGTTTGCCTCGATTGCCGAAGAAGCCTCGGAATTATTGCAATTTAATAAACATTTGCTGCAAGGCGCTATTGAACACATCGATCAGGGGATCGCGATAGTTGACCGTGAGTTGAAACTGGTGTCGTGGAATCGCCGCTATACCGAGTTATTTGAATTCCCCAAAGGTTTGATCGTAGTTGGGCGCCCCATTGAAGAAGTGATCCGCCATAACGCGGTGAATGGTTTATGTGGCCCCGGCGATATCGACGAGCTGGTGGCGCGTCGGGTTGAGCACTTACATCGTGGCAATAGTCATACTTCTTCGCGGATCCGCCGTGATGGTCGAGTGATTCAGGTGCAGGGTAACCCCATGCCCAACGGTGGTTATGTGATGACTTTTAGTGACATTACCACCTTCCGCCAAGCTGAAGACATGTTAAAACAAGCCAACGAAATCCTTGAAGCAAGGGTGGCTCAGCGAACCCAGCAATTGTCGTCGATTAACCAGCAACTGGTTCAAGCCACTCACGCGGCTGAGCAGGCTAACCAGTCTAAAACCCGTTTCTTAGCGGCGGTAAGCCACGATTTAATGCAGCCCTTAAATGCGGCCAAGTTATTTACCGGTTCATTGTTGGAAATTGATTTAGACAAAGAGGCGAAGTTCCTCGCCTCTAGCATTGACCAATCGCTGTTTTCTGCAGAAGAAATCATCAGTGATTTGCTGGATATTTCACGGCTTGAATCAGGCCGAGTGGTAGTCAGTAACGAGCAGTTTGAGATAGGCCATCTACTGGATCATATTCATGCAGAGTTTATCCCCTTGGCTCAACAGCAAAAGGTGGAGTTAAAGCTGTATACCAGTAAATATACGGTGCGCAGTGACAGTAAGTTGCTGCGGCGAATTTTGCAAAACTTCCTCACCAATGCCTTGCGCTATAACCCTAATGGTAAGGTTTTGTTGGGCAGTCGTCGCCGCGGTAATAGCTTGCGTTTGGAAGTATGGGATAACGGCCCCGGCATTGAAGAGAGCAAACAGCAGCAAATTTTTGAAGAGTTTCAGCAATTACATAAATCGGGACGAGCACGCGAAGAGGGGCTGGGTTTAGGTTTGGCCATCGCTCAGGGCTTTGCCGAGTTACTAGAGCTGCCGATAGGCGTAGAGTCGACGGTGGGCAAGGGATCGGTATTTTATGTTACGGTGCCGATTGTGGAAGCCAACAAAGTGCAGCGGACTAAAGCCAGAGAAGGCATCGAGATTAGCACGACTCAAGGGGCCAAAGTGCTGTGTATCGACAACGAACCGGCGATCCTTTCAGGAATGGAGCAGCTATTGAGCCGTTGGGGTTATGAAGTCATTTGTTGTGAAGACGCCGATACCGCTGAAGAAGTAGTAGATGGTGGCTGGATACCGGAGTTGATTTTAAGTGACTACCATTTGGACTACGATAAAACAGGCTTAGATGCGCTGCAAAGTTTGATTCATCGGCGTAAACTTCACTGCCATGGTATTGTGATTAGCGCCGACAGACAAGCCGATTTAATTGATAAGGTGAGGGCGCAGGGCTTTGCTTATTTAAGTAAGCCACTACGACCGTTGCGCTTGAAAAAGCTTTGCCAGCAATTGTTGAACAGCCATAAAGGGGCGAATGATTGGTTGAAGGCCAGCTCATAGTTTGCGACTCATCGTATTTTAAATAATAGAGGTCTAATGACGAAGATTTATGGAATTTGTGGTTTTATTGGGGCGGGGAAAACCACCTATGCTAAACAGCTCGCCGAAACCACCGCGGCTTTTCGTTGGTCACCCGATGAATGGATGATTCCGTTATATGGTGAGCATATGCCGAGGGAGCTGTTCGAGCAGCGCTTAAACAGTGTGACGGATTTATTTAAGCAAGCTACCTTGCAGCTGAGTGCGATTGGTGTGCCGGTTATCTTTGATTTTGGTTTTTGGCAGAAGGCCAAGCGAGATGCGTTTCGCCAATGGGCGAAAGCCAACCAATTGGAGCTAGAAATGCATTATTTAAATGTGCCTTATTCGGTGTGCAAGCAGCGAGCACTAAAACGTAATGCAGAAATTACTGGGCAGCAAGCCTATCAAATGACTGAGACCATGCTTGAGTTATTTTGGTCTTGGTTTGAGGTGCCAAAGGTTGAAGAGCAACTGCTTTGGATTGAGCCTTAGCCTTGCTGGGCGACTGCAGCGAGTAAACTGTAGTCGCCGATTTGACTGGGCTTGTTGCGATTAATCGAAGCGCGAACTATGCACGTGCAGTTTATTTAACTCATCAATGGTTTCTGCTACTTGAGTCGCTCCTTGTTCAATGGTTTGCATTAATTGCCCAGCCTCAGTTGATAGTTCTAGCGCTTTACTGGCTTGAGCTTGGCATTTAGCAATTAGATTTACCGCCACATTGGTACCGCCAGCGTTGTCGGCGACCACCCGGCTAACTTCATCTGTGGTGCGGTTGGTGCGAGCCGAGAGCTCTCTTACCTCATCGGCGACGACGGCAAACCCTCGACCCTGTTCTCCGGCCCGCGCGGCCTCAATCGCGGCATTCAACGCCAATAGGTTGGTTTGTTCGGCAATGCCGCTAATGCTATTTAATAGCGCACTAATTTTTTGTGAGTTTTCATCTAAGGAGGCGATAGCATTAGTCGCCTCTTGCATTTGCACTGCCAGAGTTTGCATGGTTTCGATAGTGTTATCGATAATTTGTCCACCTTGATTGGTCTGCTCTCGGGTTTCGTTAGATACGCCATAAGCGACCTCGGCAGCGCTGGAAACCGCCTGTTCCTGATTAACTTTATCGGTAATGTTGGTAGCAAATTTCACTATTTTATAGAGTTCGCCGCGGTCATTATGTACCGGATTATAAGAGGCTTCGAGCCAAATGGTTTGACCGTGTTTATCAATGCGCTTGAAGCGGTCACTGATATACTGTCCTCTAGCTAATTGCTGCCAAAACTGCTGATATTCAGCAGAACTACTTTCGGCTTCGTCACAAAACATGCGGTGATGTTGGCCAACAATTTCGTCCTGCTTGTAACCCATCACTCGTAAGAAGTTGTCGTTAGCTTTGAGTACGATACCTTCTAGGGTAAATTCAATAGTGGCGGTTGAGCGTACCAAGGCTTTCATCATATCTTCGTGTTCGCGAGATGATTGAATGGTGCGAGTAAGCTCAGAAGCAAACACGGTGTAGTGTAATAACCGGCTGTTAATATCGAAAATTGGCTGAATAATGGCGCGTAGCCATGCTACCGAACCGTCTCCCTTTACCAGCTCGAAGGCGCCATTCCAGTGTTTGGCGTGGGCAATGGTATCTTTCATTCGTTGAAAGTGGCTGGTATTTTTAGCATTTTCTGGCACCAGTTGAGTAATGTGTTTAGCTTGAATGTCAGTGAGGCTTAGTCCGAGCTCTTGTTCAAAAATCAGGTTTACGGATGAGACTTTGGCTTGCGCATCTAGGGTCATTCTTATCATGTCACTGTCTAAGCTATCTCTGGCTTGTTTAAGAGTGTGTAGCTCTTCTTGTAAGCGTTGGTTTTCTTGTTTTAAGGACTTAGATAAGAACATGGGCTCTCCTGAATATAGATTCATCAGTATTTATACTGTAGACGAACATTGATTGTTTAGTTAACTCCCCCCGCCTTAAGTGCAGAGTCAGTCAGCTCGCTTTTATACTTACTCGCTTATTGGTTTGCTTTAGCACCTTAAGGTGGTTTTGTTGCGATGGGTAACTTACGTGTTGCCGTCCTTTTTAGATCTCATCTGTTACACAAAGATTTTGTAAGTTGTTTATAGACGGAAGTACTGCCACTGGCCGCTACTAAAGAATGCCACTAGATGGTCAATCAAGGCTCGCACTGCGGGTGGTTGGTATTTACGCGAAGAATATAGCGCATAAACGTTCATGGTTTTGGGTTGCCATTGGGGTAATAGCTGGACCAGCTCTCCGCGTTGTAAGATTTCATTCACTAAGTAGGTGGGCTGTAAAGCCACTCCCATTCCTTGTAAGGCGGCGCTTAACAGCACGGTAGCTTCATTAGCGCTAAAGGCGCAATTTACCGCCACCGAACGATGTTGCTGTTGGTAAGTGAAATGCCAAACATGTTGTTCAAAGTTTTTATAGCCTAGGCATTGCTGGTGGCTTAAATCGGCCGGTTCGGTAATGGCGGGTGCCTTGGCTAAATAACTGGGCGAGGCAACCAGAACTGAATCACATTGGGCAATGCTGCGACCAATTAACGAAGGATCGGGCTCGGCGGTAATACGTATGGCTAAATCGATCCGCTCGCTAGTTAAGTCCACCGCTTGGTCTTGCACGTTGACATCAATTTCCACCTTGGGGTGCTTTTGAGTAAAGGCGGCAATGGCTGGAACTAATTGGGAAAAACCAAAGGACATACTCACCGCAAGACGGATTTTCCCAGCTAATAGCTCATCCTGCGTTAATTGGTATTGCAGCTGATGGGCTTGTTCTATCCAGCTTTGTAGCTGGGGCAGCGACTGTTCGCCAGCGGAAGTGAGTGCTACCTTGCGAGTGGTGCGATGAAACAATCGTACGTTGAGCCAGCTCTCTAAACCATCTATATAACGGGTAACCATGGCTCTAGACATGGCTAAGCGTTTAGCACTCTCGGTAAAACTTGCGGTATTGGCAAGGTCGACCGCGACTTTGGCGGCGGTGAGTCGATCCATGATTAGCTCTTTTTTTGAAACAATGATGCTAATTATTAGCTATATATCAATACTAATTCAAGCGCTAGACTGCAGTTATTACACAGTGAGAAGCGCGGCTTTAAGTAGCGCATTTAGTTTGCGTTGCTGGGGCAACGCTATAAGTAGAGAGACAAGATGATTAAGGTTCACTACATTTTTGATCCGATGTGCGGCTGGTGTTATGGCGCATCGTCACTACTTAGCCAGTTACAAGAGATGGATGATATTGGGCTTGAGCTGCATCCCGGCGGCATGATCCAACGCGCGCCTTTAAGCGCCGATTTTCGCCAGCATGTGTTGGTGGCTGATCAGCAAATTGCTATACAAACAGGACAAGCATTTGGCGAGGATTATCTGAAAAAAATACGCAGTAATCAGCCGATGATTTTAGATTCTTATATTACCGCTCAAGCAATTCTAGCCGTAGCGTCTTTAGGTTTAGCTCCAATGGCGATGTTACAGCTGATTCAAGAGGCGCATTATCAGTATGGCGTGGCGGTAAGCCAGCCTGAGGAACTCGCCAAATTGGCTAGTCAGCTTGGGGTTTCACTTGCAACATGGCAAGGCGCCATGGCTGAGGCGAAGACTCAGCTAGAGCCGAAAATTAACCGTACGCGAGCGCTAATGCAGCAGTTTGGTTTATCGGGCTTTCCCAGTTTATTAGTAGAGCAAGACGGCCAATGGCGCAGTCTTGGTTTGAGTGAATTTTATACTAAACCTGCTCAGTGGCAGCAGTTTTGGCAAGTGCAGTTGGCTTCTAGCTAAGCGCGCTAAATGTAGTCGCTGCCAAGCTTAAACTTAGGCAGTAAACCAATAAATTAGATGAATTTAAGAGGATATAATTATGGCAAATGTAGCATTGATTGGTGCTTCAGGAAACGTAGGTACGCGCCTGTTACAAGAATTGTCTGCACGTGGACATCGTGTCACTGCAATTGCTCGACATCCGGAAAAAGTGTCGCCATTAACTGGCGTGAATGCTCAGTTTGGTGATATTAACGACGCTACAGCGATGGCCGAGCTGCTTAAAGGCCATGATGCGGTAGTGAGCTCTGTGGGCTTCCTAAATAGCAATGCTAAGGACTTAGTTGATTTGGTGCGCCAATCTGGGGTGAAACGTTATCTGGTGGTAGGTGGAGCCGGAAGTTTATTACTTGGGTCGGGAGAGCGAGTGATTGATCAGCCTGATTTTCCACAAGAGTATCGCGCAGAAGCGACTGCCGGCGCTGAGTTTTTAGACGAAATCCAGAAGGTGAGCGACCTTGATTGGACGTTTATCTCCCCCTCTGCCTTGTTCATTCCGGGCGAGCGAACTGGGCAATTTCGCCTAGGTAAAGACCAGTTGTTAGTGAATGAGAATGGCAGTAGCATTTCTTATGAAGATTTCGCCATTGCCTTGGTTGATGAGTTAGAGCAGCCAGCACACATTAAACAGCGTTTCACCGTGGGTTACTAAATCGTTTGGCTTGCAGTCTCTGAGATGCAGGCCTTGCGTAGCGTTAACTCTCCATTAATGAAATACAAGGAAGAACTATGTTTAGTCATATCATGCTTGGGGTGAATGATATGCCAGCTTCCAAGCGTTTCTATGATGCCATTATGGCGGTATTAGGTCATGCTGAAGGGCTAGTAGATGAAAAGGGGCGTTGTTTATATCTGAGTGATAATGGCGTTTTAGGTTTAACCATGCCTATAAATGGTGAAGCCGCGACCCATGGCAATGGCATGACCATCGGTTTTACCGTGAGTAGTCCTGAGCTGGTGAATGCGTGGCATGCCACAGGGCTCGCGCACGGTGGAACGGCTTGTGAAGAGCCGCCGGGAATTCGAACCAGCGCGACTCGAAGCCTTTATTTAGCTTATCTAAGAGATCCTGCTGGTAACAAACTTTGCGCTACCCACTTTGTTACCAATTAAGCTGAACGGAAAATAAACAACCCATCCACCAATAGTGGGCTGGGTTGTTGCCCTAGATTTCGTGATCTTCCGGGCTGGGCTCCAGTTCTAATTGTTGCAGTGCAATAACCGCTTGAGTGCGGTTTTTAACGTTTAGTTTGCGGAAGATGGCGGTCACATGCGCCTTAATCGTGGCTTCAGATACATTCAGTTCGTAGGCAATTTGCTTGTTGAGCAAACCTTCGTTCAGCATTACTAGCACTTTGTATTGTTGCGGGGTTAAGCTAGCTAGGCGCTCGGCTAAAGGATCTTCTTCTAATTGCTGGCTGAAGCTTATGCCTTCAGGAAACCAGTCATCTCCCTCAATGATATGCTGAATCGCTGCCACCAGTTTTTGTAAAGGGGTGGACTTGGGGATGAAACCGGTGGCGCCAAGTTGCTTGGCTTTTTGTACCACGGCGGCTTCTTCGCTGGCAGAAATGACCACGATAGGCAGTTCTGGATATTGGCCATGTAAGTGGGTAAATGCCGAGAAGCCATTTGCGCCCGGCATTTTCAAATCCAGTAGTAATAAATCAGGCTCACGTTGCTGCTCTAAAAGTTGTAGTAGGTCGTTAACATTCTCAGCTTCTTGCAGCTGAGCATCGGGTACGGCTGTATGAACTGCCTGCTGAAGAGCACTACGAAACAAGGGGTGGTCATCAGCAATAATGATCTTGTAGGAGTCTTCCATAATGCGGTTATTCTGCCTTTTTTTTGAACATAGCACCAAGCACCGCTGGATTCAATTTAGTTAATTGTTAACTGTGAAGGCCGAGCAAAGTTCCCATTCCCAGTAAGCTAGTACCACTGAATCGATTGACCCATTGTTGGTAGTGTTGCAGCTTAACTTGTACTCGGTGGTGAGATAAAACCTTCAGCAAAACCCCCCATAGCAATGCGGTTTCTAGCAATAGTGCCGCCGCCAAAATAAGCTTCTCGCTGAGTAATGTTTCTTGGCCAATAAACTGACTAAATATACTAACTACAAATACCAATATTTTCGGATTCAGTAGATTACAGGTTAGCCCGCTTAGCACCACGTTTTTCGCCCGTTTGGGCTGACGTTGAGCACCAAATTCAATCGCGCTAGCACCTGAGAACAGGGTTTTTAGGCCGATAAAAATGAGGAAGCCAGCGCCGCTCCAACGGAGTAATTCAAACAATAAAGGGGATTGTTTTAGCAGTAAAGACAGTCCGCCTACCGCAAAGCTAATATGTAAACTAAAGCCCAGTAATACGCCGAGCACACATAGAGTGGCCTGGCGCGTATTATTGCTGGCATGACGCAATACCAGCACCATATCGGGACCGGGACTTAACATGCCCAATAAGTTAATTAATAGCAGTGCGCTTAATGCTTCTAACACCGTTTATTCCTTGTATGTAAATCAAGAACCAAAGCGGCGCTAGTGTAGGAGTAATCGAGAAACGGTTAAATGGAATTTTGGTTGTTTTAAGTATTCCAAAATGGAATTTTTTGTTTATGGTTGGGTTCAAAAAATGAGCCTTGGAAATCCAGCTAAATATATTGATATGGCTTAATTATTTAGAAATGTCAGTAGCTTAGATTGTTGGCTAAAAAAGTGGCTTTGGCTCAAGTCATATAATACTTAGAGTTTGGCTTATCTGATGAGCTACACAATGGCTTAAGGATTTAAGTACTTGTCGAGGAGTTTTTGGTGGTCACCATTGCTTTTAAGTCTGTCTAAGGCAGCTTGCCAACGTTGGACTTCGTCGTCGGGTAAGCTTTTGTTAGCAGCAAGGTACAGTTCAGACTTAAATATCAACAGTGGGATTTTTTCTAAGGTAGAGCTATCGATATTCAGTTTATCGAGGTTATACATTACGCCTAAGTCGCTGTCGCTGATGGCAACATCGAATCTGCCGATACTTAGCATTTTGTAAATTTGCATGCTGCTGGTGGCAGTACTGTCTAAATTGTTAAATCCGAGTTCGCGTAACCGCTGAACAATGATGCCTGCATGCCGAGTTCCGATTCGGTCTACGCGTTTTAAGTCTTCTAGAGTCTCGGTTTTTATGTTGCTGTCTTTTCGTTTATAAAAATATACCTCGGTTTCCACCAGAGGACCTATCCACTTGTATTTATCTTCCCTGTTCGGAGTTCTAAATAACGAGAACATCAACGTATTTGAGCGGGAGGCTAGCACGCGGGTACTGCGCATGCTGGGGAGTATGTCGATGGGATAGTTGCGGTTCATCAAAGTCATCATTTGCTGGACCAGCTCAACGGAAAAGCCTTTTAGGTGGCCGTCTTCTTCGTAGTTAAAAGGAGGCCATTGTTCGGTTACCAGCAAGATACTTTGTTGGGGTGGGGAGGCTAGGCTGACGGCGCTAGAGCCAAGCAAGATTACTGGTAACAGCAATAGGCGTATTATCGCGACAATTGTTTTCATAGAAATGGCTTATGTGTTTTTACTCTAATGTCTATTTAAACTGCCAAATTAATTATAAGTAAAGTTGCTATTGATACGCCGCTCAGGATGTTTTGCTGGCAATCAATTGTTCGAGTTGAGCGGCCACTCGTTTGCTTAAACAGCGTCGACAATAACAAGCCCCAGCATTTGAGCTAGAGTCCAGAGGCAACACCGCGGGCATCTCCATACACCAACATTGCCGGTTGGCGCTGCAGCTAAAAGTCACACCACATTCTGGACAAGTGCGAGAGGGTTGCTGATATTCTGCCATTGCAGTTGCCTAAGGGGAGCGGATTTGGCTCTAGCTTAAGTGATTTTGGGCCAAGCTGCCAATGTACAAAGATAAGCTTAGGTCATGGCTTGATGAATTTGTTGGCGAAACCAACTGTGGGCCGGATCGTGATGATTACGATGGTGCCAAATTAGCGAATATTCAAAGGCTTCGCTATTAAAGGGCAGTTCAACAATAGCTAAGGGGCGTTGTTGTACCAATAACTGAGC
>NZ_JBNKPP010000056.1:0-1711 GCF_050295395.1 Agarivorans sp. | reverse complement strand
AAGACTACGCCCAAAAGATTGCGAGCCAAATTGCGCTAAAGAAAACCACACCTAGTACCGAAATCAAACCCGGTAATCTAGCGCCCTATGAGACTGACCAAACCACCCACTTCTCGGTGGTCGATAAATGGGGCAATGCAGTGTCTAACACTTACACCTTAAACTTTAGCTACGGCTCAGGTTTAGTTGCCAAAGGCACGGGCATTTTACTCAATAACGAAATGGATGATTTCTCCGCTAAACCTGGCACCCCTAACGGTTATGGCTTAGTGGGTGGCGATGCCAACGCGGTGGAAGGTAATAAACGCCCGTTGAGTTCAATGAGCCCAACTATAGTGATGAAAGACGGCAAACCTTTCTTAGTGACAGGCAGCCCAGGCGGTTCACGCATCATTACCACCACGCTGCAAATCATTATGAATGTGATTGACCACGGCTTAAACATTGCCGAAGCCAGCAATGCCGCGCGGGTACACCACCAATGGCTACCAGATGAACTGCGGGTCGAGACCAGCCTGAACCGCGATACCATTTCGTTACTCGAAGCCAAAGGCCATAAGGTGAAAGTGCAATCGGCCATGGGCAGCACACAATCCATAATGGTGACAGAGCAAGGGATTTTTGGCGCCACCGATCCCCGTCATTCGGGTAGCGAAGCCGTCGGTTACTAATCGCTGATTGGCATACAAGCGTTATGTAAAAAGGTATGGATAGGAGTGATAAGGCTGATCGCCAAACTGCTCGATATAGAGCATTCAAGCAAAGCCGCGGATAACGACTCTCTCAGCAAGAGTCTAATGAACAACAAAAGCTGGTTAGTATTTTTAGCAATGTTGGGCGTTACATTCACTTATCTCCTATCACTGAGTGATGTTAATGCCGTGTCTTAATGGACACGGCATTTACAGCTCTAGCTTACATGGAAGATTATTTAAAAGTTGTAGCTTAGGTTTAACTCAATCTTTCGAGGTTCACCGAAGAAACCTTGATTGTAAAAATCAATGCTGGAGTAATATTTTTTATCAAATAAGTTATTGATATTTAGCTGAACTTTAGCATCATCCGTCAGTTGATAGCTTGTCATCAGGTTGACTAGGTAATAGCTGTCTTGCTCGGAGCGCTCACCATTAGGACCCGCTTTATCTTTGTAAATTTTACTCTGCCAGCTTAAGTTACCGCCAACGGTTAAATCCGCAAGTGCACCATCAAAGTGATAAAGTGAGGATAAACGCACCAAATCTTTTGGTAAGTGAGTGCTAAAAGCCGCTCCATCCTGATCTTCTGATTTGCTATAGGTATAGCTGAAAAATAGATCCCAATTTTCTGTTGGTTTACCGTTTAGCTCAACTTCATAACCTTGGTTACTGGTTCCATCTACCAAATGCATAGGATAACTGCCACCTGGTAAGGGAAGTGCGCCATCATCGGGTTTTGCCACATTTTCCTTTTGCACTTTAAAAACAGCAACACTGGCAGTCAGTTTCTCATCGAAGAAATCCCCTTTCGCCCCCAATTCAATATTGTTCCCCGTCATCGGTTCTAAGCGCTTATTGTTCGCGTCCCTTGCGTCTTGTGGCAGAAATATTTCGGTATAACTGGTGTAAATCGAGATGCTATCGTTCAGGTTGTATATAAGGCCAGCATAAGGTGTAAAAACATCGCTATTGTTGTAGTCATCAGCCGCGTTTGATTCAAATTGATATTGGCTAAT
>NZ_JBNKPP010000055.1:0-1783 GCF_050295395.1 Agarivorans sp. | reverse complement strand
GTGGAAGAGCGTGTTGCCAGCGAGTTAGGGACCAATATCGTCGCGGTCGATTTATTAGAGATTGGTGCACGCTGCGATTTAGCCATAGTCGTGGGTGGCGATGGCAATATGCTCGGCGCCGCCAGAGTGCTAGCACGCTTCGATGTGGGCGTGATTGGGGTTAACCGTGGCAACTTGGGCTTTTTAACGGATTTACCGCCCGATGCCTTTGAAGAAGCACTCGCCAAAGTGCTCGATGGGGAATTTGATACCGAGCACCGCTTTTTACTCGAAGCCGAGGTCTATCGTCACGGCATGTTAAAAGCGAGCAATACCGCAGTGAATGAGGCAGTGCTGCATCCGGGTAAAATCGCCCATATGATTGAATTTGAAGTTTATATAGACAATCAATTCATGTACAGCCAACGCGCCGATGGCATGATAGTCTCAACCCCGACGGGATCGACCGCCTATGCCCTGTCGGCAGGTGGCGCCATTCTGACCCCGAATTTACAGGCATTAATCTTAGTGCCTATGTTTCCACATACACTGTCGTGTCGCCCCATAGTGGTCGATGCCTGCAGCACCATTAAGATGGTCGTCTCCCCTGAAAATGGCGAAAATCTCGAAGTAGGTTGTGATGGCCACGTGCATTTAGCCGTCTTACCCGGCGATGAAATCATAGTGCGCCGCAGCTCTGAGCAGCTCAGGCTTATCCACCCTAAAGGCCATAATTACTTCCATGTGTTACGCAGTAAGCTCGGCTGGGGCAGTAAGCTGTTTTAAGCCCACATTAGGCGAAGGCATAATGGCCACAAAGGCACGCCATCATTAATCACTCAGGTTAATTCCCATACCAGTTGTTAACAGAATGGTGTGTTGCGGCTGCGTGGCTGTAAACAGCTTTATTAACCGTTATTAAATTTCAGATTAAAACAAAATTCATTAAGTGATATTCATCACGCGAAATTTAGTCATCACTAAAATTTGATCTTGCTCTCAATATTTCCTGCGGTGCAAAACTCAATAAAAATCTATTTATTCATTATCTTACTCAATTCAATTTAGCGGAGTGATTTTTACCGCCACATAAAAATGAGACATGAGTCACATTTTAATATTGTCTTAAAAATCCATTAAGTACTCATTAATGAAATAAATGGATCAGTTAATTGCAATACTGATAGCTAATTTAGCGGATATCTCGATTTTTATAACCTTAAGGAATAGAAATCAGTGAATC
Organism: Agarivorans sp.; assembly: GCF_050295395.1. Lineage (NCBI taxonomy): Bacteria > Pseudomonadati > Pseudomonadota > Gammaproteobacteria > Alteromonadales > Alteromonadaceae > Agarivorans > Agarivorans sp. The sequence goes on along the minus strand of NZ_JBNKPP010000055.1, from coordinate 561 downwards.
ATCCCATTATCGAAATATAAAAAACCACCTTCGAGTGACATGGATCACAGTTAGGAAAATCCTCTGAGAGAAGCCTCCCGCAGCACTGTAAATTAGCATTTTATACAGCAGTCAAAATGATCTAGATCATATTAGTTAAGCCCCGAATAGCGTCTAGTACACACCACAGAATGTTGTGACTCTTGGCATTGGCAGTTGAAACTGCTGATTTATCCGCCGAGGGTTAAACAGGAAAACACTAGCAATATCCAAATATAAATAATAAGACAGACCACTTTATGTAGAGGCAAGCATGACAATACTTCAACTCCTCGCCAGCTTGACGCCAGTAATCAGTGTAATGATCTTTCTCGTATTACTGAGAATGCCAGCGTCCAAAGCTATGCCCATCTCCATGATAGTTACGGCGCTTGCCGCCGTGTTTATTTGGCAAATGGATACCACGCTGTTAGCCGCATCGGTTCTCGAAGGACTGCTGTCAGCCATCACCCCCTTAACCATCATCTTCGGCGCGGTATTCCTGCTCAACACCCTGAAATACTCAGGGGCCATGGATACCAT
>NZ_JBNKPP010000054.1:0-4905 GCF_050295395.1 Agarivorans sp. | reverse complement strand
CAACTGGGGATCCCGGAAAATTGTAAATCTTGTGGCTCTAGCAACAGCATATCGTCGACTTGCTCCACCCCAAGCTCTTGCAAGCACTCAAGCAGCCAGACCTCAACTTCTACGGGTTGGCCTTCGCCACCACCGTGCTTTTCGCCCAAACTCACCCACAAATTCCATGCTGCAATATCCTCAGCTACGTTCAATTCTTGGAAATCTGGCAGTTGCTTGGTTAATAACTGCTGCACTAAAGCCTGCCGACATTGCTCGGGACTCGCCCGATGTTGCTCGGTGGCGATTACTCTTCCGGCATAAACCCGTTGCATGCACTGGCGACCTTCACTGTCGAGTTCGCCAGTCGCCACTAATTCACCCACTTGCTTAGCCTGAAGTAAGTTGAAACTTAACGGCGCCATGCACAGGCCAATATTTTTCAACTGTTTATGGCCTCTGCCTGGCAAACTGTAGATATCGAATACCAGTGCTGCGGCTTGTTCATCTGCCAGCAAACTATCTCGCCCCAGTTCTATTTCGGTGTGGCCATTAGCCATGGCCTGTGGGCGTTTTTCCCGACGCACATACACCAGCTCGGGAGCCTTCTCGATTAAACAGCCTAACAGTTTGTCCCGGTCGTAAGGCTGCGCTTCGGCTAAATCATCCAGCGCCATCACTGCTCGTAACTGCTCGGCCAGCTCTTGAGCCTGAGTTAAGGCTTGCTGATTGACATCTAGCTCTTCTGGCCAAGCCCGACCACGGAGCAAATCCAACAACATCGTCATGTCACAATGTAAGGGCTGCCATTGGCTCAACTGCTTTAAGGCATGCTCACCACTGGGTTTTGACAACAGCCGTTGGTTAATACTTAATGCCGCCGCAAGGTCAAGCATCGCCGCTTTCTCATTGGCCGAGCTAACCAACTCGACTAAGTGGGAAAAATAACTATCTATTGGCAACTTGAGCAAACGCTTACCATGTTCGCTCAAGCTATCTTCCCCGACTAAGGCCTGCATCGTTTGCAAGCGGGCTTTAGCCAGTTGCAGCGACTTATCGGGCAATGCTTCTAAAAACGTCAAACTCGCTAAGGCTTTGCCACAACTGGCAGCAAACAACATCGGTTCCAATAACTCTTCGCGCTGCATTTGCGGCGGTGTGGTGTTTTCTAAGGGTGCAAATTCCCCCCATAAGCGATAACAATGGCCAGCTTGCACTCGCCCAGCGCGGCCACGGCGCTGCTCGGCGCTAGCGCGTGAAATGCGCGCTAAACTCAGCACCGTTCTACCAGCACGCTGTTGGGTTCGCCGCTCCAAGCCACTGTCAATCACCGCTGAGATTCGCGGAATGGTTAAGCTGGTTTCGGCCACATTAGTGGCTAAAATCACCCGTCTAGGCCGCGGCTCATTGGATGAGTCCAAGATCGTTTGTCGCTGCTCGGCACTGATAGAAGCATGCAGCGCCAACACCTGCGCATCAAGCTTGCTTAAACTGTCCAAACAACGTTGAATTTCTCCCCGCCCCGGTAGAAAAACTAAGATATCCCCTTGGTCTTTAGCCATAGCGATATGCAGCGCGGCCTTAACCGCTTCAACCATATTTTGATTGTCGGGCAAGTGATGGGCTTCACGGGCAAGGTAACTCACGTCAACTGGAAACTCCCTTCCCTGAGCCTGCAACACTTTGGCTGGCAAGTAAGCCGCCAACTTATCCCCCTGCAACGTCGCCGAGGTGACAACTATTCGCAGAGCGAGTGGTTTGACCAAGGCCAATAACAAATCTGAATCCCAACGGCGTTCGTGAAACTCATCGATGATCATCACCGCATAGTCCGCTAACTTACCCTCGGCCAACCAACGCAAAGCAATCCCCGGAGTCACAAAAGCGATGTCGGTGTGTTGCTCAACAGTGGAGTGAAAACGAATAGCGTAACCCACTCGGTAGGCTTCTCCCGCTGCGGCCAACTGCTGCGACACATAACTGGCCAAGGCTTCACAAGCAATTCGCCTGGGCTGAACCACCAACACCTTGCCTAGGCTAGCGGCCCATACGGGTAAATGGGTCGACTTACCCGAGCCAGTAGCGGCTTCTACCACTAGATGATGTTGATTCAATTGCGCTAAAAAATCGGTTTTTAGCGCTTCGATGGGCAATGATGAGGCAGAACTCATAGTTAGCTAATGTTCCTCGGTTGGCTTAACTGGGCGATCTTACCGCGAGCCAGCCCGAGTCTCCAGCTTAAGACTTGGCTAATCAACGGCTGTAGAATAAGCTAGGAGATTGTCCACTTTTGTTTGGCTAATGGAATTAATATGGATTTTTCAATACTAGGTAGTAGCAATTTAAAGGTTTCTCGAGTTTGTTTAGGCAGCATGACCTGGGGCTTACAAAACAATCAAAGTGATGCGAACCAACAAATTGACTTTGCTCTGACTCAAGGCATTAATTTTATCGATACCGCCGAAATGTATGCGGTGCCCCCGTCTGCTGATACCTATGGCAAAACAGAAACCATTATTGGCAATTGGTTAGCCGCCAATCCGCAGCGCCGTAAAGACATTATTCTTGCCACTAAAATTGCCGGCCCGGGCCTACCTTGGGTGCGTGATGGCGGCCCGATAAACGCGGCAGCTATCGTGGCTGCGGTAGATGCTTCATTGCAACGCTTGCAAACCGATTACATCGATCTTTACCAGTTACACTGGCCGAACCGAACCACCCCACACTTTGGTAAGCATTGGCCCAATCAGATACAGCCAACCAGCTTGGACGCGGCCGACCATCAAGCGCAAATGCTAGATATTTTACAAGGTTTACAACAGTGTGTAGAGGCCGGAAAAATTCGCCATTGTGGCTTATCAGATGATACGCCTTGGGGGATCAACACCTATTTGAAACTTAGTGAGCAACACAATCTGCCACGCATGGTGTCTATTCAAAATGAGTTTAGCCTGCTGCACGCCAAAGATTGGCCTTATTTGATTGAGAACTGTGTGCAAGAAAATGTGGCCTACCTACCTTGGTCACCACTAGCAGGAGGCTTGCTCAGTGGTAAATATGCCAACGGCGCAATCCCCGAAGGCAGCCGCTGGACCTTTATGCAGCGCAATGGCATTTTCCGTGATACCCCGCAAGCTCACGAGGCGGTTGCCGCCTATAGCGAGATTGCCGCCGGTTATGGTTATACCCCCGCACAGCTAGCCTTAGCTTGGTGTGATCAGGTTGATGGTGTTACTTCTACTATTATTGGCGCAACCTCGATGAGCCAACTCAAAGAAGACATCGCCGCTTTTGCCAAACCGCTTAGCGAACGCGCCATGCAAGACATTGCCGAAGTATTTAACCGCTACCCTGCGCCTTACTAAGTCCTCAAGTCACCCAGCTAAATTAGCTGGGTGACTTGGCTTGCAAAGCCTGTTGTTTTTGTTCTGCTAACTTGGCCATATTTTTGGTCATCCCCCACAATAGCCAGCGATGCCAAGGCGCAAAGAAATACCAATAAACCAACCCCCAAAAGCCCGCCGGATGCCAATACAAAGCCACTTCTAAACGCTGCTGCTGACCATCTGGGTCGATGCTAATTTGCATGCCGCCACCGCCCGGTGCCTTCATGCCAAAACGCATTACCAACAAGGCTGCTTCTTCCACACTAAGGATTTCCCAAGAGTCGACCCTATCGCCCACCTTTAACTGACGAAAATCACTACGCCCGTGCTCTCGGCCCGGCCCCCCCAGCAAAAAGTCCATCCATTCTCGCAAGGCCCAAAGGCTATCGAAGTAAAAATAACGCCGTCGCCCACCCAGCATATTAACCACCTGCCAAATGGCTTCTGCTGAGGCATTCACCCGTAGCGATTTCTTAGCACACTTGGCATAAAAACCATGTAAGGAAGAAAAATTGCGAAACCGTGGAACCCCATCACGCCAGCGCTTAGGGTAAGTTTCAACCTGTTCTTGTTTTAATACCTCGGCAATCGCCTGCTCAACACTCAGCAAGGGCTGAGGCAACAACTGGCGTAACTTATCTGGCTGCGCTTGCAAGGGCTCCGCTAAGCCATCAATCAAGGCCTTAGCCAAGGCTTGCGGTACTGACGTAATCACCCCTAATACCATGCAAGCCAAACGCACCGGCAAACCCGGTAATACAATGATGTTAATCGAGCGCTTAAGTTGCCTGGCAATGCACAACATCAACTGGCGATAACTTAGCCATTCTGGACCGGCCGCTTCAAATATTTGCCCAGCCGTGTGCGGCATTTCTGCCAACTTCACTAAGTAATAAATAATATTGTCTAAGGCAATGGGAGGAGCCTTTGTATCAATCGCCTTTGGCACCAAGGCTAAGGGCATGTGTCCAACTAAATCTCGCATCACCTCAAAGGCTGCCGAGCCCGGCGCAATAATGATCCCGGCGCGCAGCTCGGTCACCGGAACGGCGCCACGGGTCAAGGCTTCACCGGTGGCAATACGCGCTAACATATGGGCAGATTTAGGCTTAGGTGAAACTAAACTACCCATATAAATGATGCGTTTTACCCCTGCCTGTTCGGCGGCGTGGGCCAAGTTAGTGGCGGCAGTGATCTCGGCCTCAGTGTGCGACTGACCATCACTCATGCCATGCATCAGGTAATAGACTAATTCGATCTCCTGTAACGCGGCAGGCAAGGTGTCGGGAACTAACAAATCGAGGGTATAACGCTGACAGCTTTGCTCTGGCCAAGGACAGGGCTTTTTTGGATCTCGCGAAGTAATCGATACATCATGCCCCTCTTGCAACAAAGCCGGAACTAGCTTGCTGCCAATGGTTCCTAAAGCGCCTATTACCAATATTCGCATCGTTATTATCCCGTTAAAAGCCCATATTCACTTGCCTAAAGCGTAGACGGCCATGATTAAAGCAGCGACCTGCCAGTTAAAATAAGACTA
>NZ_JBNKPP010000053.1:0-2192 GCF_050295395.1 Agarivorans sp. | reverse complement strand
TGGCCAAGTATTGATCGCTAAATACTTCTTCTTCCCAGCAATGTTGTCCACGCTCTTGATAGTACACATGGTAGCTGGCATTCGATGGCGTAGCGACGCAGTACCAACCATCAAACGTCTGCTTGCTAAAGTTGACCCAATACTGCGTATCCGCCTGTTTGATCTGCTGGACTAGCGCTTCATCTTGCGCCAATAGCGCCGCAAGTTCGGCTACGCTGGTGAGTTTGTGTTCGGTTTTTAACTGATTGAGTAGTGCTTTGAGTGTCATTATTGAAGGCCTTTTATCCTGAAGAGCTGTGTTAGCGAATCGCTGAGGCAATCGAGGATTCGATTAAAGCTTCAAACACATCGGCTTGGCCTGCGGGGATCAGTTGCCGATGAATTTCGCGGCGCTTTGCACTGTCAAATAAACGCTCCGCTACCCAACCCGTTAAATAGAGTGAGGACAGACAACCTCCCGCAGTGGCAATATTGCCATTGATCACCAGAGCGCAGTCTTCCACCTCCACCCCCATGGCCACTAATGCGGGTTTGGCATCGGGGTGAGTTGTTGCTGAGATATTGTCGAGTAAGCCTAACTTGGCAAAGAAGAATGAGCCCGCACAGATACTGCCAAGTAATTGCCGTGCGGGATCTAATTTAAGGGCCGACATAAACTCAGGATCCGCAAGTGCGGCAGGTACGCCTTTGTAACCACTGCTGAATAATACTACGTCAGCATCGGCGACTTGCGCGACATGACCATGGGTTTCTACCGTCATCCCCAAACTCGACTTATGGCTAGGTTTGGTGCCTAGCACTTTGACTGTCCAATCGGTTGTTGTGCGGCCGAGAATATCGCGCATTAAAAAGAAATCGATATCGGTAAATTCATCGAATATCACAATCGCAATCTGGTACATCCTTTGTCCTCTCGTTTGCATTGGGATGACTTAAGGCTTGAATAGGCTCAGCCTTAAGTCAGGGGTTATCAATATGGGTTATTGGAATGCATGGTTAATCAATATGTTAACCAGCACTTAACTATGGGAGCCGCTTGGCAAAAATAGCATGGGCATCAAAATCTTGGCTTTGCATTCTGGCTAATGTCTGGGTTAACACGTCATTGGCTGCATCTTCAATCCGTTGGAACCCTGTCGTTGCAGCATGATCACGCATATATTTGCGGCTGCGCTTATTGAGAAATTTAGCTAACAACTTGAGCATCCTTACTATTTTAGCTGCGGCGAGTTTACCGTAACTGTGCTTAAGATCGCTAATTTGGGTGCTAAAGAGTTAAAACATCTTTTGGTAACAATGATTCAGCACCTGTAGGCGAGTAAATCGATTGCTTTCAGTTAATAGGTTTTAAAATGATGGACCTTAAACAACATTTAGCCCTTGATAAGTTGGATAAAAATAAAGAAACCATAATATTGGGATGGATATGACGGTTAGCTGTTTTATTAGGGGGCGAGTGTTGTACCAATACTTATATAAAAAGAACGCGTAGGGGATCTGAAAAAATAGGGAATAAAACCACATGCCAGCCGCTAATATTATGCCTTCGTGGGCATTTGGCGAGGTACCAATTAAATAGATGCCAATACCATATAAGCCGATGATTGCTTCAACCCACAGTATTGCGCCCAGTGAAAGTACAACGCTTTCGTCATAAGTGAATCTAATAGGAAATTTCACTAAGCATTCTCCCTTCTTTAGCTGTGTTAACAATGTGATAGCTGCTTAGTTTTTGCTAATGATTAGCAATGGATAATTTAGTTGGTAATTCACTAGATAGCTAGGCTTATATGGAGGTCTAAGCCTAGCATTTAGCTGATGTGTATTGTGTGAGTTTATTAACTTACTGTGTTAAAGAATGCTTAAAACACCATCTCTGGTACATGCTCTGGTACGATTAATTTACCAGCGGTTTTGCTGACAATTTCTTCAACACTTACACCGGGGGCGCGTTCTAACAGATGGAAGGCGCCGTCTTTAATCTCGATAAAGGCTAAATCGGTAACAACACGTTTGATACAGCCGTAGCCTGTGAGGGGCAATTCGCACACGGGTAACAGCTTAGAGTTACCGTACTTATCGGCGTGCATCATAGTCACGATAATATTTTCGGCACCCGCCACTAAATCCATTGCGCCGCCCATGCCCTTGATAAGCTTACCTGGGATCATCCATGAGGCGATGGAACCATT
>NZ_JBNKPP010000052.1:0-16134 GCF_050295395.1 Agarivorans sp. | reverse complement strand
CGAGCCGACGGCCAATTGTTAGAGTGTGAACCGGCTGCCGAGCTACCGCTGGCTCAGCGCTACTTTTTATTTTAAGGAGAGAATGAATGTTAAAGGTGTATCAAACCCTCCACCATTACCATGGGCCTATTCATCATCAGGTGGTGCTGAGCTATGAACTGCGCAAGAAAGCGCGGATTAAGGCACAAACCGAAGCCCAACAAGACATTGGTTTCTTTTTAGAGCGCGGCCAAGTGCTACAAAATGGCCAATTGCTAGAAGCAGAAAACGGCGAAGTAGTGGAAATTAAAAGCGCCGATGAGCAAGTGACCACCGCTTATAGTGATGATCCCTTGATGTTTGCCAAGGTTTGCTACCACTTAGGCAACCGCCATACGCCACTGCAAATTGGTGAGGGCTGGGTACGCTTTCAACCGGATCACGTACTGCAAGACTTAGTGGAACTTTATGGCCTGCGGGTTGAACAGCATCAAGCGCCCTTTGATCCAGAAACGGGTGCTTACCACAGCCATTTACCAGGGCATAGCCACTAATGAGTAGTATGGCGCAATTACAGTTAATGCGACTGGTTAGCCCCAGCTTACCGGTGGGCGGCTTTGCCTACTCGCAGGGCTTAGAGTACGCCATAGAAAACAACTGGGTAAATAATCCCAAAGAACTAAAAACGTGGATTGCAGGGGTATTACAAGCGGGCCTCGCCTGCTTAGACATTCCAATGCTGGCGGCCTTATATGAGGCTTGCTCAGAACAGGATTTTGCTAAATTTGAAAGCTTAAATCTGGAACTGATCGCCAGCCGAGAAACTCACGAGTTAGAACTTGAAGACATTCAAATGGGCAATGCGCTACGCACCTTGCTAAGCCAGCTGGATGAGGGCATCACCGCGCCACTGAGTGATGAAGCCATGAGCTGGACCAGTATGTTCGCCTTAGCCGGTGTGCATTGGCAGATCGAATTAGCAGAGTTAGCCGATGGTTATCTGTGGACTTGGCTAGAAAACCAGTTAGCGGTAGCCGGTAAAACTCTGCCTTTGGGGCAAACCGCCTGCCAGCAGCTACTCAGCCAATTGCTGCCGCTGCTACCAGAAGCGCGCCAAGCTGGCTTGGCCTTGCCCTTTGAAAATATAAGCGGGTCGCTACCAGCCTTGAGCTTGGCTAGCGCCCTACATGAAACCCAGTATTGTCGGCTGTTCCGCTCTTAAGAGCAGCTGCAGATAAGAGGAACAATGATGAGCATAAAACAAACTTTACGTGTTGGTGTTGGTGGTCCAGTGGGCTCAGGCAAAACCGCCCTACTCACCGCCCTTTGCCGCGAGCTAAAAGATCGCTTCAACCTAGCCGTGGTAACCAACGATATTTATACCAAGGAAGATGCCCAGTTTTTGTTGCGTAATAACGCCCTAGCTGAAGATCGTATTCTAGGCGTTGAAACCGGTGGCTGTCCGCATACAGCCATTCGCGAGGATGCCTCGATGAACCTAGCCGCAATTGCCGAGCTAAATCGTCGCCATCAGGGCTTAGACTTAGTATTAGTGGAAAGTGGTGGTGACAACCTTAGTGCCACCTTTAGCCCAGAGCTTAGCGACTTAACCCTCTATGTGATTGATGTGAGTGCTGGCGACAAGATCCCCCGTAAGGGTGGCCCCGGCATCACCAAATCAGACTTATTGATCATCAACAAAACCGATCTTGCTCCTCATGTGGGCGCCTCCCTAGAGGTGATGGATCGCGATGCCAAGAAAATGCGCGGTGAGCGTCCTTTTGTCTTCAGTAATCTAAAAACCAACGAAGGCCTACAAGACATCATCAACTTTATTATTGAACAAGGCATGCTGGAAGAAGCAGCCACCACCGCTAACTAATTTATTTTTATAAGGATATTGATCATGAAAAGACTACTCACTCTAGCCGCTGGCCTATTAGTCAGCTTGCCCAGCTTCGCTCACGAAGGTCATCACCACGGACTAAGCGACGGCCTATTGCATCCACTTACCGGCTTAGATCACCTAATCGCTTTAAGCTTAATTGGTCTACTTGCCAGCCAGAGCGGCAAGTTAAAGCTGAGCCTAGCCCAGAGTTTATTCGCTTTGGTATTGGCTGCCGTCGTCGCCAACATGGGCTTTGTGCCACCAATGCTAGAAACTGGTTTAGCTATCTCGCTATTAGTGATGGCAGTATTGGTAGCCAAAGTGCTTCCTCGCTCAGCCGGTATTGCCAGCCTAGTCGTGTGTTTAGTGGCGGCCTTACACGGTGCAGCCCACGGTAACGAAGTGCCAGCTAGCGCCGACCTTAAGTTATTCTTCGCTGGTTTCATTAGCAGCTCAGTAGCGCTAATCTGTGGCGGTTACTTCATTGGTAAACAATTACAGCGCAGCCAGTACGGCGAAAAATTCACTCGTGCCATTGCCGGTGTAGCAGGTGCCTTCGGCCTTAGCGCGCTAATCGCTTAAGCCAGATACGGTCGTCGCCGCAAAGCCCTTTGCGGCGGCGACAAATTTAGGAAACTACGGCATAATGCCGCCATGACAGCGATACCTCTCTCACAACAGCCACTTTTCCAGCAATGCCAACTAAGGCCGAAACATATTGCCTTAAGCATTGATGGGCAGCAATTTAGCTATCAACAGCTCTATAACATGGTCACGTCCACCGCCGCCCAGTTACAACAACAAGGGGTTATTCAGGGCAGTCGACTATGTTGCTTTTCCGCTGATCCGCTGCCAATACTGCTGTTGCAACTCTGCAGCTTACATTTGGGCTATTTATTTTGCCCAATCAATCACCACCACCCTCTCAGCCAATTGCAGCAATTAAGCGAGCAGCTTGATTGCCAATTTTACTGGACCGACACCGAACAGCAGCTAAGCGGAGCGAAAAGACTGAGCTTCGAACCAAACTTGCAGCAAAGCCACCAGCCCATAGCCCTAGACAGTGAACGGCCAATGAGCGTGGTATTTACCTCGGGTAGCAGCGGCCCAGCCAAAGCGGTGGTACATTGCTGGCGTAACCACTACTACAGCGCTCTAGGCTCACAAGCGATGATCCCGCTGCAAGCACAAGACCAGTGGCTATTATCACTGCCGCTCTATCATATTGGGGGGCAAGCCATTGTCTGGCGCTGCTTATTAGCGGGGGCGCAAATCGTAGTGGCGCAAAATAAAGGCCAACTATTTGCTGATTTAAACAACAGCCAAGCCAGCCATGTATCATTGGTGCCTACCCAGTTGTACCGCTTGCTGACCGAACAAAAATTTTGGGCTCACTGCTTGCAGCTAAAACACATTCTAGTCGGTGGCGCGGCCTGCAACGATAACCTTATCGAACAGGCACTGAGTCGGGGCTTTGAAGTATACAGCTCTTATGGCAGCAGTGAGATGAGCTCACAAATTGCCACTCGCCGTCACCGCCTCGAACAAAGCGCCTATCAGCTGCTACCGCATCGTCGCGCCAAGATCCATCAGGGTGAAATTTATTTGCGTGGCCAAACCTTGTTCTTAGGCTATTGGCAAAATGGCGAAGCCATTCTGCCCTGCGACGCCGAGGGCTGGTTTAACAGTGGTGATTTAGGGGAAATTAACGGCGCCCAGCTAACGATACAGGGACGCAGCAATAACATGTTTATTTGCGCTGGAGAAAATATTCAGCCAGAAGAAATAGAGTGGGCCTTGCTGCAATACCCTTCAATCGCTCAAGCCATCGTAGTGGCTCAACATAGTCCAGAATACGGTCAGCGACCGGTGGCCTTTATTCGTTACGCAACCTCATTTAAGGCGGAGCAACTAGAAGCATTTTTACGTGAGCGCTTAGCGGCGATCAAATTACCGATCGCCTATTATGAACTACCTCAGCAGCTCTCGCTGAAACCCTCAAGAAGCGAGCTAAGCAAGCTGGCTAATCATAAGCCTAGCTGCTGCGACCAATGTTGAAACTCTGAAATATTAATCCAAGATTGTTGGTAGGCGTGTTGTAAGGCACTTTGCTGCTGTTGTTGCAGGTCTTCGTGAGAATCAGGAACAAAACAACATGCGCCCTTAAAATATTGTTCTCGTTCTGCCAAATAACGGTTTAGCAAGCCGGTTTTTGCGAAATCATTGCTATTTATCATAAGCACTCCTCACCACTAGAAATAGCTAGCGCTCAAGGGTAGCAAGCAAAAAAGCTACCGCTTAAGTTACATTTATCACGGGTTTTGCTTGGCGACAAGCGCTATTTTAAGGCGGCGGGCATTCTGCTTATTTTCTAATCAAAGTTAACGCTAAGCAGTTTGATCGCTAGCTTAGACAGCCTAACCCCAGCCTTAACACCACGTCATTTGGTCGAGGCCTAATCGAAGCTCATAAATTCTGCTAGCCTTAAACCAAATGGATGACTTGGCACTAGCATGCAACAACCCGATCTCAACTTACTCTGCCGTTTTATTGAGGCCTACGAACAGCGCCACCACTATCCAGAGGTGTCGAGTAAAGGGCAACGCGAGCAAATCTTTCGTGATGTAGAAAACAGCCTCAAATGTTCCCTGTTTAATGCCGATTACAGCAAGCTCAGCCCCCAAGGCTTATTGCTGTATAAACGTACCAAGCAATTACAGTTGCAAATCAGCAACCTATTGCAGCGTCCCCTTGCCAAACCCGCTGCGCGACAAGTCACCATAGGCTTGGATCAATTCGTCCCCACACAAAGCTTATTACGCAGCTATCCTCGTTTTATTAGTGAGTTATCCTTGCAGCAACTGCAAATCGTACAACTAGACAACAGCGCCTTACTACAGCAATTAGCTAGCGGCGAGCTGGACATGGTATTAAGAGTGGCGCAAGCGCAAAAACCACCGAAAACCCACTCTAGACGCTATTGCAACTTAAACCTAGCCTTGGCCTGCTCGGCCAACCACAGCCTCACCAAGCACCAACAGCTCAGCGCCGAGCAACTACAAGCGCAACGGCAACTATGCCTGAACCAACTTCCGGTAGATTTAAAACTCAATCGAGTGAACCGTTGGCAAATTAGCCACCGCGAAATGTTACACGACTTGCTGGTACTGGGTATGGGTTGGGCATTGGCCCCACGACATTGGCTGGAACATAGCTTTAGAAATGGAAGCTTGGTAGAACTGCATTTAAGCAATTACTTCTCGGCCAATAAATTGGAAATCGAAATACTCTGGTTGAGCAAGCAGCACGACAGCCAAGTGGCACAGTGCTTAAACCTATTAGGGCTGAATGCTTATGATGGATGAAAATGCCCAACAGCAAGCGCTACTAGCCTTTGTTAGCCTCGCCAAACACGGTGAGCTGGCTAAAACCGCCCAGCAACTCAAATGCAGTGAATCCGAGCTTCAGGCGCAGATTCAGTCATTGCAACAAACTTTGAGCTGTCAGCTATTTATACCCGCTGCGCGCTTTTATCAGCTAAGCCCAGACGGACTGGCGCTTATTGAACAAGCCGAGCTAATACTGGCTCGCTATCAAGAGCTAACTCAGCATTGTCATTATCTACAACTGGGCAAAAGCCTTAGCGTGAATATTAGCTATCAACACTGGTTTCCCAGCCCTTGGTTAACCTTATTAGCCTGTCACCTGCAAAGCTTTGAGCCTTTATTAGAATTACAGTTCTCTAATAGCCAAAAACACAACATCCATTTCAGCTTCTCGGCGCGCGCCCATCATCAGGACTATCAAGTGTATCCGTGGCGTAAAGCCAAGCTAATCAAAGTGGCCCATCCAAGGTTGGCCAACCACCGACACGCCTTTGATGATTATTTAAAGCTATTCGATATTAGGGAGAACCAACAGAATAAATTGTTTGTTGGCGAAACCTTGTTACTGGATGCCTTAGAAGCCGGCCTCGGCTGGGCAATATTGCCAGAAATCAGTGTTGAATCGAGACTGGCAGAAGGACAACTTAAGGCGTGGCCCGAGCCTTTTGGCGAACTGGCCAGCTACTTACATTTGTCGAAACACTGTCCGCAAGATATTCACGCTTGGCTGCTACAACAAACCAGTGGCGATGAATAAACGCCAACAAGCCGTTATAATGCGTCATTGCCTTTAACCAAGAGAAACAATGAGTCGTCCCCGCTGTAGCCACTGCTTACGCCCGCAAAGCCACTGTCTTTGTGCGCATATTCAGCCTTGTCACAATCAACATCCGGTGCTGATTATGCAGCACAGCAGCGAGCAACAACATGCTAAAGGCACCGCCCTACTGGCTTATCAGGCGCTAGCCAAGGCCGAATTAATTATTGGTGAAAGCCCAGACGACTTCCAACAGCTAAAACAGCGAGTACTTAGCCAACCCGAGGCCTTCGCCCTGATCTATCCCAGTCCGCTTAGCCAAGCCATAGAAAACCAAGTAACCCGCTTAGATAGAATCGTAACCGCTGATAAGCCGCTACAGTTGATTTTTCTTGACGGCACCTGGCGTAAGGCAAAAAAACTATGGCACCTCAACCCTTGGCTACAGCACCTAACTCAGTTTCATTTCGAGACCCCGCCAGAAGGCCAATATGTGATAAGAAAAACTTCCGTAGACAAGGGCTTATCAACCATTGAAGCCATCGCCTACAGTCTACAAGTGTTAGAAAATCTAGACTCTCAACCCTTACTCAAGGCGCTAGCGGCCTTAAAACAACAACAATTAGCGGCCATTCCAGAAGGCTATCGGCATCGTTACAACAAACAAAAAGCAACATCTAGTTAACATTTTTAAAACATTAACTTGACCTAATTGACAACGACAACCATGCTTATAGTAAGCCGGTTGTCGCTTTTAGATGTTTGGCAGCAACACCCCAGTGTGGGTGCTACGCCTTTCCACTCTGCTAGCGGTGCCGGCTGCGCCGTTTCTAATTGCTGGTATTTTCCTCACCTCCTTTCCCCTGCAAAACCTCTTTTTAATTAAAGGCTCAGTGCTATGGCTTTAGCCCAGCGCCTTAGTGAACTAATCACGCTGAGCTCGCAGCCGTTTACTTAAGGCGTAAAACCATAAAACTCGGGGAAGATTAAAATCGATATTAATACCAGTATTTGCAGGCTAATAAAGGGAATGACCCCCTTATAAATATCCATAGTCTGCACTTGCGGCGGAGCCACCCCTTTTAGGTAAAACAAACTAAAACCAAAGGGCGGGGTGAGGAAAGAGGTTTGTAAATTCATCGCAATAAGAATGGCAAACCAGCTGAGGTCTATGCCCAGTATATCGGCTACCGGATATAACATGGGCACCACGATAAAAGAGATCTCCACAAAATCAATGAAGAAGCCCAATATCAAAATCACCAACATGGTAAGGATCAAAAATCCCCACTTTTCACCGGGAAGACTAGTCATGACTTCTTCAATTACCTCTTCACCACCGGTGTAAGAAAACACCATTGAAAACGCCGTGGCACCGATGAAAATAGCAAATACCATGGCGGTCACTTTTACCGTTTCTAGTGCTGCTTGATAAATAATGGTCCAAGAAAACTGTCGATAGATAATCGACAGCAAGATAGCGCCGACCCCACCAATCGCCGATGACTCGGTTGGTGTGGCAATCCCGTAAAAAATCGACCCCAGCACCGCGACCATTAAGCTTAGCGGTGGGGCAATGGCCTTAAAAGCATTCCAACAAGGCTGCATGCCATGTCCAGCGGCTTCGTTAGCCGGTAGCGCGGGAGCCGAGCTGGGTTTAAAAAAGGACACCGCCAAGACATAAATAATAAAGGCGCCTACCAGCACGGCTCCGGGAAGAAGCGCCGCTTTAAACAAATCACCTACTGGTACGCCCATCACATCACCCAGAATAATCAAAATGATCGACGGGGGAATAATCTGCCCCAGTGTGCCAGAGGCGCAAATGACCCCAGTAGCCAAGCGCTTATCGTATTTATATTTCAACATCACCGGCAGCGAGATCACCCCCATGGCGACTACCGATGCGCCTACTACCCCAGTTGAGGCGGCCAGCAATGCCCCCACCAAAATGGTGGACACCGCTAAGCCACCGCGCACTCGGCCAAATAGCTGGCCCATGGCTTCAAGTAATTGCTCTGCTAGGCGGGTCTTTTGCAATACGATGCCCATGAAGATAAATAAGGGCACCGCCATCAGAACCGAGTTTTGCATGATGCTCATGATGCGATAAGGCATGAAGGCAAACAGCTCGAAACCTTCCGACAAAACCCCAAAAACCAAGGCCACCCCACCAAATACAAAGGCTACAGGAAAGCCAGTGAGCAGCATCACTAAGGCCACAAAAAACATGATAATCCCGATCATGACAACATCCTTTTAATGAGTAGCAGCTAGGCCTTATTTCGTAGCTGAATGAGATTTTTAAGTAACATACCTAAACCACTAACGGCCAGACAAACTGCAGAAATGGGGATCATCGATTTAATAATCCAACGGTGGCTTAAGCCACCCGGGTCGCCGCTGGTTTCTCCCAAATGGTAAGATTCCAACGCAAAATCATAACCATACCAAGCCACCAAGGCACAAAATGGCCACAGAAAAAACACCACACCCAAACTGTCTATCCAAGCCTGAGCACGCGCCGATAACTTGTCATAAATAATGTCCACTCGCACATGCCCTTCGGCTTGTAAAGTAGAGGCGATGCCCAATAAAAACATCGCTGCAAACAAATGCCACTCTAACTCCTGCATGCCAATAGAGCTGGAACGAAAGAAATAACGCATCACCACGTCATAAAAAATATTCACCAGCATTAACAACATTAATATCGCCGTCAGTACTGCGATTCCCTTAGAAAACCGATCCACAGATTGTTGCCAACGCAACATGATTAACCTCCCTATAGCTTTGTTTGCCTAAGCAAAAGCAGCGACTAGCTAATAGCTAGCCGCTGGAGCTACTACAAATCTTCGGTACTATTTAAATAACCCTGTTCTGAAATCGCGGTATAGGCTCGAATTAACTTCATATACTGTTGCTGAGACTGAATTATTCTCGCCGCCATCGGATCCGTTTCAGCCTTCTCCTTAACTAGGTCATCGGTGGCCTTTTTCATTGCCGCCATTACCTCAGCAGGAAAAGTTTTTACCTGAATATTGGGAAATTCTTGCAACATGGTTTGCCAGTTTTTAGCGCTTTCGGCGTAGGAATGAATAAACATATCGTAAGCCGCTTTACGCATCGATGTGGTAAGAATCGCTTGCAAATCTTTAGGTAGGCTCTCTAACTTTTTCTTATTGGCGATAAACATCAGCTCGGTGGCAGGCTCATGCCAGCCCATGTAGTAATACGGTGCGATTTTATGAAAGCCCATTCGCAAATCTAAAGAGGGGCCCACCCACTCCAAGGCATCGATGGTATTGCGTTCTAAGGCGGTATATAGCTCACCAGGGGGAATATTAACCGGTGTAGCCCCCAATTTAGCCAATACTTCGCCAGCAAAACCGGGAATGCGCATCTTAAGGTTGGCTAGGTCATCCACCGAATTAATTTCCTTACGGAACCAACCGCCCATTTGTACCCCGGTATTACCGCCGGGAAAAGGCACCAAGTTATGCTCGGCATACACTTCATCCATTAATTCCTGACCACCGCCATATTGGAACCAAGCGTATTGTTCGGGGGCATTCATACCAAAGGGCATGGTAGTGAAATACATGGTGGTGGGCAGTTTGCCTTTATAGTAATAAGATGCGCTATGACCAAGGTCGTATTGGCCACTTTTGACTAAATCAAACACACCAAATGGGGCTTTATGTTTATTGGCCGAGTCCACTCGAATTTGTAAACGGCCATCAGACATCTCTTCAGCCATCTTCACCATGTTTTTTACCGCGTCACCAAACACAGGGAAATTTGGCCCCCAGGTTTCGGCTAACTTCAATCGATATACTTTATCCGCGGCCATCGCCGTTGAACTTAAGGCGATAAGAGCCGAAGCCAGCAGGGTTTTGCTGCAGAGGGACTTAAGCATAATGTTCTCCCTTATTTGTTATATTCCATGGTTGCTCAAATGTTTATTATTCAATTTAAACCAATTGCTTAATGGTCGAGACAATGTTATAGAATTGTTAAAGCCATGACCATTCATAAAAGCCCTGTTTTCTTTAGCTAACTGCATATATTAACTAGACTTTGGTATAAGCTTGAGCTAAATCACTTTTTAATAGAAATGAAAAATATACAGATAATTAACATGTTACCTTTAGTGACTAAGCCTCTACACCTCTAGGGGAAGGCTTTAAGACATAACAATCCAATAAAAATAGAGAATAATTTATCTAGAAGTTTGAAGAGGATAGAGGAATTGTGATGACTTTCGTTGATAAGCTAGAGCCACATAAAAGGACGCTTTTAGCAAAGAGCTAGCCAGTCAAAGCCCATACCGCGAAAAAGCAGCGCAAGATTAATTAACTATGCGATTAAGCATGACCAGAGCGAGAAGTTTGTTATGGATGACGCGTTGGCGCTAGAATCAGTGGATAAAATCCACTCTCAACAAAGCAAGCCAAGGCCTAAGCAGCAAGTTCGTTTTGTCAGCGGCAGCTGCCAAGCCCAACAGCAAAGCGCTCTCGATTGTGATTTTAGTGCCACCCTCGAACAGGCCTTTCACTGCATTGAAAACAGCGGCTTCACTGAAAAATAACGGCTAACGCAGCATACTATCTAACTGATCGACGAGTTCAGCCCAATCGGCATCTTGCTGTATGGCATCTTGTAAGAAGGCTGCTTGAGTAGGACTCCAAAACGCCGCTTCATGTAAGCGTTGTTCGCTAGGTATTGGCCCATGCTCTGCGACAAACTGACTAATCGCCTCAATTGACGGGTCAAGGCCCAATTGCTCAAACAAATCGCTCAGGGTATGAATTTCAAGTTCCATAATAACAGTCCTTTTATGTTCCTAAGCTTAAGCATAGCATGCCACCAAAATTAACTCTGTAAGGCCTCTGCGTAGGCAAACACCGCGGGGGTACCGCCGGTGTGCCAAAAAAGTATTCGTTGCTCGGCGGAATAAAGGCCTCGACGCACTCTAGCAATCAGCCCCGCCATAGCTTTTGCGGTGTACACCGGGTCCAGCAAAATGGCTTCAGTTGTCGCCAACAACTGCATAGCTTCGCGTTCCGCATCACCTAAAATAGCATAACCCTCACCCAGATAATCATCATCTAAACAGACTTGTTCGGCGCTAAAGCGAGACGCTAAACCAAAGCGCTCGGCGGCAGAATTAGCCAATTCAGCGATGCTTTTAGTGAAATGCTGAGGCTGATGATTAGCCTTGTCGATGTGGATCCCGCGCAGCTGCGTATTAAGCTGTAAAGCGGCCTTGCCCAACATTAAACCAGCCTGAGTGGCACCAGAACTGGAAGCAAAAATAATTTCATCAAAGGCAGGCCCCTGCTGCTGTAGTTCGGCCAAGGCAGCGGCAAAACCCAAGCAACCGAGTGGATCTGAGCCACCATAGGGAACGACATAGGGGCGTTTTCCTTGCTCGCTGAGTTGTTGAACTAAAGCCTCAATCCCCTCGCCTTTACGCTGCTCTCCAGACCAAATAATCTTGGCTCCAAACAGTTGATCTAGCAGTAAATTTCCTTGCGCCAGCGAGGGAGCTTCACCGCCTAATAATAAGTAACAAGGTAAGTTTAACTTAGCTGCGGCAGCCGCTGTTTGTCGGCAATGATTCGACTGAATAGCCCCCGCCGTAATAATGCAATTGGCGTTTTGTTGCAGAGCATCAGCGAGTAAGAATTCCAGTTTACGAACTTTGTTTCCGCCCAAGGCCAGGCCGCTCAAATCATCGCGTTTGATATATATTTGTGGGCCCGCTAAACGAGCCGTTAGATTGTCTAGCGAATGTAAGGGGGTGGGGAAAACGCCTAGGGCTTGCCTTGAAACTTGCTGCCAAATCATGCGCTCTTCCTTTTAAAGTAAACGGCTACATCCCACTCTGCTCTGGGCTTACTTCTTACCCGCACCTAAAGGCGTAAAACTGATTTTTCCGTTGTCGTACTGAGTTTCAGTTGGTCCATACTCGCGGTTGGTAAACAGCTTCTGCCCTACAATATCCAAACGGACATTGGGATGAAGTTCTTTTTTAACGGTTAACTTAGCATTGGTGAAGAAACTATCTTCATGCTGCTGATTAGCATCTAAGGCAAAATCTAACTGCACTAATTCTTGACGGGTGTGATGTAAGGTAGCGGCGAGTTTTTCGGCCAAACCTTGTTCTCTTTCTTCAGGTTTAGCAGAGCTCAGCTTCATTTGTGCGTCTAGCACCTTACCCAGTTTATTATGTAAACTTTTCTTAATGTTATTTAGGTTGCGCCGTTCTTCTTGAATGTCTTCAAACTCACCGGCAATACGCAAATCGGTTGCGGTGCCCGCCGTCGCACCAAGCACTACAGCAGTAATGCTACTGCCCGCATTTACCGAACCGCCGACAAGGGTTCCCCTCAAACCACTCGCATCGCTGACCAACAATTTGCCGTCGCATTCAACTTTACTATGCAACAACTGGCTGGTGACAGTGACATCTTTACCCGCTTTAAGATGAGAATATTGAACAAATGTGGCGTGTAATTCGCCAGCCGCCGTTACAGTGCAAGAATAGTTACTATCGCCTTCCGCCAAGCGATGGCCAATCACCCCTTTACCGATAACCACATCACCACCCGCTGAAATATCAGCCGATTCGGCAAAACCGTTGATATGCACATCTCCCGACGCATTCACCTTCATGCCTTCGCCCACATTTCCCGAGATTAAAACGCTACCAGAAAAGTCCACATGGCCATTGCTCACATCAACATTTTTCAAAGATAGAACATCATCTACCTTCATGCCGTTTTCGATTTCTAGGGGAAGACCAGTGCGGTCAGCTAGTAGCAAATTGGGGTCTTTAGCTGATAACTTAGTACCTTCGCCTACAACGATGTCTATATCACGCCCTTGTTTATATGGTAGTTCTTCACCACATACATTTTTACCCGCCCGCCCCAAGGTATGTGGGTGTCGGCGCATTAATTCGGTATTGGGTTCAACGGTATCTAAACTGCCTAAGTCTCGCATATCTACGCGACCATCATCGGTTTCTTTAGGTTTTAGCAAACGTTCTGTTGGGGTAGCGACAAAACGCTCAAATCGGCTATCTTGGCCATCTTCAGGTTTTCTGCCCAAGGCCACGACTTTTTTGATTTTGGTTCCAGGTTCCGCTTGTTTAGCTAGGTTTAACAAACTCAAGGCGCGTTGCTTTTGCAAACCAAAACACACTCCTGCATCTTGCATCGCGGTAACCAACTCACCTTGGGTAATAGGACTTCCCCCATAAGCGGCAGTAATGGTGGCTCGCGCCACCATTTTATCGTCAGAGATTTCGATTTTTATTTCGGCATTACGAATCGTCGCCAGCTTGACATAAGTATCACCCCATTGCGCATGTAGCTCTGGGGTCTCTCGTAACTCGGCGAACTTAGCAACGGCCTCCTCGATAGCGGAGTCGTCGATCAGATAATGACTAAACTCTGAGCGAAGAATTAAGGCCTTAATATCGGTGCTACTAACATACTGTTCCTGAGGGGTGATCTCAATTAATGCCGCCAGCTTATCTTGAGATAAACGTAAACAACTTAAATCCAGCATTGAGTCCCCTTAGTTACAAGCTTCACGGTAGCCCCTTAATTCTCTTAAACAGAAATTAATTTTGATTATGCCCTGTTACAAGATGTTAACCAAGATTAGTTGAAGCTTTCGTTTTCAACTAATTGAGCTGGATCTGCCTTTCACTTAGAGGAACGACAAAAATTCACTGCACGAGTGTGCCAAAAGAGAAATAGACATAATTATCTATAAATAATCATGTCATTTTGTTCAAATTATGACGGGGATGAAGCCTTATAAGTCATTAAACTCAATAAACGGATAACAATATAATAGCAATGGCTCATATACATCCAAGAACGCATAATAAGCCAATCTAATATAATAAATAAACCGCTGAATGAAGTCGCTTAAGACTTACTTAAACAACGGTTTATAAGCATTACTTAACCGTTAAACCAAGGGCAGTTAAAGAACTTACGTCCTCAGTGGTTATGGGCTCAATATTCAAACTTAAGCTCGCCACATTTTGGTTGACATCTATCACACTAATATCGTTGCGTACTGGGTAAGCACCACACAGTTCACCTTCATCACAAATAATATAGTCATTGTCATTATCGGTACTGACATAGAGACGATATTGCGCTGCAGCCACCGTAGCAAAATTAAAACTAAACCTGCCATTTTCCATTGCTACAGCCTGAGAATATTCTGTCTCGCCACTCACTGGGTCAACCAACAAGACATAAACAAGCCCACTATCCCCTGCTTGTTGGGTTGTCACAGTCATAGTTACTGTTACCAAGTGACTGCTGTTATCGGATCCGTTTAAGGTAATAACGCTACTGTATGTGCCATCACTTAATCCACTGCGGTCAATCTGAATATAATAAGTCCCCAAACCATTGCCATCGGTAGCACTATCATCCAGAGTCAACCAAGAGGCATTCTCTTGAACGCTGATAACAGAAAGTGGAGTCGAGCCCACCAAACTTAATTGAAAACTGGCCGTGGTTTGGTTGGCGCTTAAACTGATTTGCCCAGTACTCAAACTGAGATAACTTCGCGCAGGGTCATCAATATCAATTTGGCTCTGTACTGCTTTTTCCGCATTCAGCAAGCCATAACCGTAGGCACTATCCCAACCGCTTGCGCCAAGATCATCGCTTAAGCTTCCTGCGATCAACAGACTGATAAAGTCAGCCGTGTCTAATCCGGGATTAAGCTGTTTCATCAGTGCCACCACCCCCGCCACATGAGGGGATGCCATGCTGGTACCGTTTAAGTACTGATAACTGGCGCTCAAACTCGCGCCATTCTCGTTCACATAAGTGCTAAATACGCCGTCGCCGTAACCATCGCCATCAAGGTCAACACTGCTATTACCACCTGGAGCCGCAATATCAATGTAACTACCGTAATTTGAGTAGCTAGTTAACTGCTTCGCCGCGTCAACCGCACTGACTCCGATAACATTGGCAAAAGCGGCTGGATATGATGGTGTAGAGGTATTTTCATTTCCTGCCGCAGCCACAACAATCACGCCTTGCTCGATCGCCTGTTGAACCACTCGGTCAAAGCTAGCGTCATAACCCTCTCCACCTAAACTCATATTAATAACGCTAGCGACTTTATCCGGTAAGCGGCCGGAAGCATTGCTTAAACCAGCCGCATATAAGATTGCTTGAGCAATGTCATAGGTGGTTCCACCTCCATAGCCAAGTACTCGCAGGTTCATGATTTTAGCGTTTGGTGCAATACCCGCTACCCCGAATTGATTATTGGTTTGCGCAGCAATGGTGCCTGCTACATGCGTACCGTGCCATGAGGAACTGCCATTGGTTCCATTTTGGTCGCCGGGATCTTCGGGATCGTCATCTATACCATCACCGTCAAGAGAAATACTGCTATCAGAGATAAAATCAACTCCGTCGTCGGTTAACTGAGCAGCAAGGTCGGGATGGCGCTGGTAGATCCCAGTATCCAATACCGCCACCACTACGTCTTCTTGAGTCTGCCCAGCCATTGCCTGCCACGCGGCTTCAAGGTTTATTTGCTGATAATGCCATTGACGTTCGACTAAAGGATCGTCGGACAGCGCGGTGGCTTTGTAGATAAAATTAGGTGACACATTATCAACGCCAAACTTATGCGCCATCTGCTTAATTTTCATTAGAGTACGGCGTTTTTCCGCATATTTTGTGGATGGCAGGCCACCCATCAGCGAGTTTTTCATCCCAGCGCTTAAGGCTGATAAGTTGTTGTCTCGGTACAAACTCATTGTAGGGCTAGAGCTCAACGCAGATAGCCCATAACTCGCTCCATCAATCGTGCGCGAACCAGCTTGTGAGTGATTAATGATCATTTCATCGACGACAAAATCTTGTTGAGTGCTGAAGTGATGGCTAGTTAGGCTCGTTGACTCATTTTGCGCGATTAAACGCAGGGTATAATTTCCAGCAGAAAGGGCTTGGTTAGCTCCAGTGTAGGCATCAACCACCAAATAGTAACTACCAGTGGAGTCCACCGTGATCAATTCAGTCTTATTTACCCCTACAGAGCTAGCCACTTCAGTTTGCTCA
>NZ_JBNKPP010000051.1:0-3144 GCF_050295395.1 Agarivorans sp. | reverse complement strand
CAAGATAAAACAACCAAATCTGTAGCTGGTGCGACAACAGACGACAACCGCCTAGCTGTTGGTATTCGTTACAATTTCTAAGCGCACAAACGCTAGTTTCAAACAGCTTAAAGTAAAAAGGCCACTCAGTTGAGTGGCCTTTTATATTGTTTGCTTAAAGTGCGAAGCTGTCACTGCGTTTGGAGAGTCGATGCTTGTCGCTACAACGTTGGCAGCGTTGAGTGCTTGGGTCGTTGTTTAAGCGCTCGAGTTCGATGTTTTCCTCACAATCACTGCACAAGCCATATAAGCCAAGGTCAATTTGACACAGAGCCGCGCTAATGCGTTGCATTTGTTTTAACTGAGCTTTTAACTCTCCGACCTCCAAATTAACGAGCTCATCAATGAGTTGCTCATTATTCAACAGCTGAAGCTTTTCTGCGGCTAGCGTTAAGCTTGCATTATTTGAAGCAGTCAAAAATGAGATTATTTCAAACTTTAACTGCTCAAATTGCTGCGTAAGACGCAGCTGATAATCTCTTGTTTCCACATTTTAGCCCAATTAAAAAATGAGATACGAGTATAAACAGGAGCTCAAGGTGGGAGATATGATGTGAATCAAAGCTAAACTCTAAATAACTAGGTGCTTAGCTTTATTGAGTATTTGTTGATCTAATACAGTGTATTCAAACTGTTGTTTGGTTTTAAGACGATTGCTGGCGAATCACCTGTACGATTGATGGGGTATCTTTGAGTACTCTAATTTGGCGGAAGAGCTGGTCTGCCTCTGGATAAAAAGCTGACAAATAGCGTAACCATTGTTTAACCCGACTTTGGTAGTATTTTGATTTTTCGCTAGTGATTTCATGCTCTGAATAAGCAATCAGTAACTCAACAACTTGCTGCCACAGTAAAGGTGTTTGCTGGCCACGAACCACTTGCGCAAGGTTAGGAATAGTCAGGGCACCTCGGCCAATCATTACATCATCACAGCCGCTGGCTTGCTGACACTGTAAATAGCTTGCTCTGTCCCAAACTTCGCCGTTGGCAATAATAGGAATACTGAAGTGCTGTTTCACTTTATTTATGTAATGCCAATGGGCGGGCGCTTTGTAACCGTCTAACTTGGTTCTAGCATGAATAGTCAGTTCGTCTGCGCCTGCTTCTTGTACAGCCTGAACAATTGAAAAACAGTCGTCTTTGTTTTCCCAACCCAAGCGTATTTTGGCCGAAACAATGTGCTGTTGAGGCACAGCTTGACGCACCGCCTTGACAACATCAAAGATTGATTGAGGAGCCTTTAACATTGAGGCGCCACCGCAACTGCCGGTGACGGAATTGCTTGGGCAGCCAAAATTAAGGTCAAGCCCATGAGAGCCCAATTCAATGGCTCTAAGCGCATTTTCTGCCATGGGTTGAGGATGTTGGCCCAGCAACTGCACTCGCACAGGAGTATGTCCGTTAATCAAGCCTTGTTGCAGTAATTCCGGACAATATTTATAGAAGACTTTATCCGGCAGGCAGACCGTGGTGACGCGGATGAATTCGGTGACACACCAATCGTAGCCGCCGCAACTGGATAGCAGTTGGCGCATTGAGGCATCGGCAACACCCTCCATTGGAGCTAAAACAACGCGCATGTCTTACCTTCACCTAGTCAAAAAGGTCGCTATTCTAACGGTTTGTGGGGCACTCTGCTAGTGGATTATGATTAATTATTGGCGGTCTTTATTTTTATAATAAGCACATAAGTTGTAGGTGTTTGTCGGCAAGACTCTAGCGTATAATTGATCTAGATCAAACTTGAATTAATTTACTATTAGGACCTTTCCCCGATGGAACACGATTTTAAAGAAAGTTATAACGTTTTGTATTTCCTTGGTTTTGTTGTGGCTTTGCTATTGCCTACCCTACCTATGAGCTTGTCTCTACTGCAAATCTTCTCTTAATTTCATCTTCAATTTATCAACAGCAGCGGTTTGCTTTACGGCTGCAAATTGAGATAATTAAGGATTACAAATAGCGCCCATGATCATTGGGCGTTTTTTTTGCACAATGGAAGCGATATGAGCAGCTTAAATCTCGACTATATAAAGAACGCCATTAAAACTATCCCTAATTATCCCAAGGAAGGTATTTTATTCAGGGATGTGACCAGTTTAATTGAAGACCCGAAGGCTTTCGCCTTGGTGATTCACGAGTGGCAGCAACGCTTTGATAATCTGGGTATCACCAAGGTGGTTGGAACCGAAGCGAGAGGCTTTATTTTTGGCGCGCCGTTGGCGGTAGCTTTAGGTGTTGGCTTTGTTCCTGTGCGTAAGCCTGGCAAGTTGCCACGTGAGGTAATTAGCGAAAGTTATGAGTTGGAATACGGCATGGATACCTTAGAAATCCACACCGATGCCATTCAAGCTGGCGATAAAGTGTTATTGGTAGACGACCTAATTGCTACTGGCGGCACTGCTGAGGCCTCAGTTAAACTAATTCGTCAGTTAGGTGGTGAGATTAACTATGCGGCTTTCGTTATTAATTTGGTAGACTTACCGGGAACGAAAAAACTCACCACTTTGGGTGTGGAGTCAACCAGTTTGGTTGAGTTTGAAGGCGAATAGGACAAAGACATTTGATGAATTATCAAGCCCTGGCAAGAAAATGGCGACCTAGAACGTTTCAACAAGTTGTTGCTCAACAGCATGTTTTGGCAGGTTTGATAAATTCACTCGATCAACAGCGACTGCATCATGCCTATTTGTTTAGTGGCACACGTGGCGTGGGGAAAACCACTATCGCTCGTTTGTTTGCTAAAAGTCTTAATTGTGAGCAAGGCGTTTCTTCACAGCCCTGCGGACAATGCTCCAATTGTATAGAGGTAGATCAAGGCAACTTTGTTGACTTGTTGGAAATTGACGCGGCTTCGCGCACCAAGGTAGAGGATACTCGCGAGTTATTAGATAACGTGCAGTACAGCCCAGCTAAAGGGCGCTACAAAGTCTATCTGATTGATGAAGTTCATATGTTGTCTCGTCACAGCTTTAACGCCTTGCTAAAAACACTGGAAGAGCCACCTGAGCATGTCAAGTTCTTGCTGGCGACCACTGATCCTCAAAAATTGCCAGTCACGGTATTATCTCGTTGCTTACAGTTTCAATTAAAAGCCTTAAGTGA
>NZ_JBNKPP010000050.1:0-6317 GCF_050295395.1 Agarivorans sp. | reverse complement strand
GGTAATAGACTAATTCGATCTCCTGTAACGCGGCAGGCAAGGTGTCGGGAACTAACAAATCGAGGGTATAACGCTGACAACAGTGCTCTGGCCAAGGGCTAGGTTTTTTGGGGTCTCGCGAAGTAATCGATACATCATGCCCCTCTTGCAACAAAGCCGGAACTAGCTTGCTGCCAATGGTTCCTAAGGCGCCTATTACCAATATTCGCATCACTATTATCCCGTTAAAAGCCCATGTTCACTTGCCTAAAGCGTAGACGGCCATGATTAAAGCAGCGACCTGCCAGTTAAAATAAGACTAAGCATAACCACTAATCGAAAGACGACACAGTATGAATTGAACGGCGAAAACGCCCCGGCGATAAACCCATTACTTGCTTAAACTTGGCACAAAAATACGCACTATCAGAAAAGTCACAGGCGTAAGCAATCTCGGCAATGCTTCGCTCGGTTTCGGTCAGTAAGTTAAGCGCGGTATTGATCTTACGCTTTAAAATGTAATCCTTGTAATTTTGCGCAAACAAAGACTTAAACACCCGCGAGAAGTGATATTTAGACATACCACAAATATCGGCAGCCTGCTGCAGGCTTAAGTGCACACTTTGCTGGTTCTCTAGATGTTGCAGCAAGGGAATAATTTTTGACAAACTTTTGCTTTTTAGTAAGTCCTGCTGGCTGGTTTGAGCATCAAAACACATCGTTTGCTGTTGGCTCGCCACAAATACCAACACGCTACGTAACAGGCTATGGGTTAGCATACGTTGCTGCTCGTCCTGTTCAATACTTTCCAGCCAAGCCAAGTGGCTAGATAAAAATGCCGTTTGCTGCGGCGACAATTGCATCACCAAGGTTTGTTGCAGCTGGGCATTTAGCTCCCATAGGTTTAGCTCTTGGAGCAACTGGCGTTGAAACTGAAACAGGCTAAAACGCCGCTCATCGCCGTCCATTTCCATTTCGTGAATGGCTAAGGAAGGAATGAATACCAGCAAGCCTTGGCTTAACTCTAGGCTTTGGCCGTCAATGCTGAGCTGACCCGCCATTTTCTCAAATAGCATAATCTCACCCAACATATGGAAGTGGCTAGGGATGTGCAGCTTGGGTTCATTCAAAAAATGAAAGCGCCGCAAATAGTAGGATTTTGCTTGCGGTAGGTGAATATTTTCAAAACTGAGAGGATGCGCAGCCATAGTAGCAATAATTTTATATTTATAACTGCTTAAGTTACATATCAGGTCCATTCAAAGCAATAAATTACAGAAAACCATTAGGAGTTCTTATGAAGACGATCACTAACCCCATCCTTTGCGGTTTCAGACCCGACCCGTCAATTGTACGTGTTGGCGACGACTACTATATTGCCACGTCTACCTTTGAATGGTTTCCCGGCATCATGCTGCACCATTCAAAAGATCTACAAAACTGGCGCATTATAGGTCATGTACTAAACACTCCAGAGCACTTAGATATGCGCGGAATGGATAATTCAGAAGGTGTTTATGCCCCTACTTTGAGTTATGCAGATGGTAAGTTTTGGTGTTGTTTTGCCAATGTTCACTCTTGCCGCGGTGGCACTTGGATGTCTACCCCCGCCTACGTCACCAGCGCCGAGCAGATTACCGGCCCGTGGAGTAAGCCCATTTCTATTGGCAACTACGGCTTTGACCCATCTTTATTTCATGATGACGACGGCAAAAAATACATGGTGAACATGGTCTGGGATGGCCGTAAAAATAAAGACTTCTTTGGCGGCATTATCGCTCAAGAGTTTGACGCCGAAATAGGCCAGTTAGTCGGCCAGCCCAAGATCATCTTTGAAGGTACCGAGCTAGGCTGCACCGAAGGCCCGCAAATCATGAAAAAAGATGGCTGGTACTATTTGATTACCGCCGAGGGAGGCACCAGTTATGAACATGCCGTTACGGTGTGCCGCTCTAAAAATGTCTGGGGGCCTTACCACGTTCACCCAGAAAACCCCTTACTCAGCTCCAGCCACCAACAACAGGCGGAGTTACAACGCGCAGGCCACGGCTTTTTAGTGGAAACGCAACAAGGCGAGTGGTTTTTATCCCACCTTTGCGGCAGACCCATATTTAACCCAGAGCTAGAGCAAGAGCAAGACCAAATCAAACAAACCCATGGTCGCTGCATTCTTGGCCGAGAAACTGCCCTGCAAAATATTGAATGGCGCGATGACTGGCCGTGGGTAGTTGGCGGGCGAGTACCGCAATTAACCATCAAAGCGCCACAACTGCCAATCCATGTTTGGCCACAAAGCGCCCCTCGCGATGACTTCAAAGAAACCACGCTCGATGTCAAATACCAATCGCTAACAGAGCCCTTTGATGAGTCATGGATATCCTTAAGCCAACGCCCCGGCTATTTGCGTTTGGCTGGCCGGGATTATCTCTACTCTCGCTACCATCAAAGCATGTTAGCCCAGCGCATCACCCACTTCGATTGTGCAGCCGAAACCGCTGTCGAATTTGCAGCACAATCACCACGACAAATGGCCGGCTTAGTGGCTTATTATGCGCGCAATGGTCACTACTTTTTGAAAAAAACAGTCAATGACCAAGGCCAAGCCGTGGTTCAGCTTGTGGGGCATATCAACGATGAATATCTCGAATTTAGCCAAGAGCAAGTGATAAACGACGCCCAAATTGTGCATATGCGCTTGCAACTCAATAGCCACTGGTATCAATTTAGCTACTCTTTAGATGGACAAAACTGGCTCAAGATTGGCCCCCCACTCAACGCCACCCATCTTTCAGACGAAGGTAGTGGTGAAATATTCCGCTTTACCGGAAGTTTAGTGGGCTTGTATGCTTGTGACCTCACTGGCCAAGCACTCACTGCAGATTTCGGCTATTTCGAATATCAAAATTTTTAGTGAATATATGATTTAAATCATTAACTTAAGCACTAAGTCCTGGGGCTTAGTGCGATCAGCCTCTTATTTTTTTTCATAGGGGCTAATAAAAATTAGCTGTTTTGATTTAAATCAGTATTTTAGATACCAATCAACGCCACACTCGCTGCATCTTTTTTAACCAAGTGGTTATGTATTATGCGCTCACCGATACGTTACTTGCTAGCCCCCACTAGTCTATGTCTAGTACTGAGTGCCGCTCACTTTATTCATGCTCATCAGCATATTTACGCCACCCTTTGCATCATGGGCTTCATCAGCTTAATGATCCGCCACCCCATTTGTTTACGCCTCAACCAAGTAGCCATGGTTTTACTCAGCGCCGAATGGCTGCATAGCCTTATTGAAGGCTATCAAGAGCGAACCACAGACGAACAAGCCTGGCCGCAAATGGCGTTACTGATGGTCTTGGTAGCAATAGTGCATTTAAGCTGCGCAATCCTGCTGCAACATCATCGTATACGCCACTACTTCGGTTATCCTCGCCAGTATATATTTCGCTAATTGGCGTAATCTAACTTGTGACAGTCCCGCCACCGGCCAACTCAATCAGCCACAGTAGTAAAGCTTGGTATTCATTGCAAAATTACTAATAAAA
The DNA here is from genome assembly GCF_050295395.1 of Agarivorans sp. Lineage (NCBI taxonomy): Bacteria > Pseudomonadati > Pseudomonadota > Gammaproteobacteria > Alteromonadales > Alteromonadaceae > Agarivorans > Agarivorans sp. The sequence goes on along the minus strand of NZ_JBNKPP010000050.1, from coordinate 2,790 downwards.
ACATGATTAAAACAACAAAACGAGATAATGTTAAGCCTAGCTAGGATTGCTATGTGGGCTTGCCAATGTTCGGACTATTTATTCTTCAAGTCAGCTTGTTTTCTATTTTCCCCCTGTATTTCACTACCCTGAAAGGCCCGCAGCGCAAAGTCGCTTTTTATATTTATCTCGCTTTGGTATTACTCATCGGCGGCTTTTTTGGCAATGTGTATTCAATACCGATTACTCCCGAGATGAACGTCTCCGGTGGTAACTTGTGTTACGGCGCCTTCATGATGAGCTCGGTGTTATTTGTGCTGGTAGAAAGAGATGTATTTATTTTAAGGCACGTGCTTAAGCTAGTGATTTTTGTCGACCTATTTAACGTACTGTTCTCTTCGTTGGCCACCACCACCCTGCAAAGTGACGGCGTAATCAACCCGCACAATACCTCCCCGGCGCTATTCGAGCTATCAACGCCGTTCATTATATTGGGAGGGGTGCTGATTATTTTAGAGTTACTCACCCTACTGTTCTGTTTTGAAAAGCTAAAAAAACTTAACCTTCCGGCGCTGCTCACTGGTGTCTTGTACATCGCGTTGTTTGTGCTGGTTCTTTGCCTCGATGGCATCTTGTTCCCGCTAATCGCCTTTGGTTTTAGCCCAGAGATTATTGCCATTGTATTAGGAGGACTAGATGGCAAGTTGTTATCCGCCAGCTCGTTTGCCCTACCTCTGCTATTGTTTATTGCTATTAAACATCAATCCTTCGTTAACTATCTAGAAGCCGAAGATGTGCGCTGGCGTTTGCTGTTTACCACCAGTAATCAGTTAATGAAAGAGCTCTCTGCTAAAGATTATGGCTTAGAGCAAGCGGCCACCGTATTCGAAAATACCAGCGAAGGCTTAGCCATTGTTAGTAGTCAGGGGCTACTGTTGCGGGCCAACAATACCTTCTGCGAGATGTTAAAACTAAATAAAGCCCTGCTAAACCAACAAACTTATATGATTAACACGCTGTTTCAGCACAATGGCTTACAGCTTCACTACGCCCAAATCCTGTCTGACCACTGGCGTGGAGAAGTCACCTTTGGCGAACGTTATCGCCATCAAGGCTTGCTGGCGGTAAATCGAGTGAAGTCGGAGCAACAGCAAGCACAAAGTTATGTGTTTTCTTTAGTGAATATCGACGAGCAAAAAAGCGTACAACGACGCCTAAACCATTTAGCTCGCCACGACCAACTCACCCAATTACCCAATCGGCGGGTATTAGACGAACAACTTGCGGCCCTAGAAAAAACCGCCACCACCCTGCTGGTGATAGACCTAGACCACTTCAAGGATGTTAACGACAGTTTCGGCCACGCTGCTGGTGACGAAGTATTACAAGCCGTATCAACTCGGCTACTGATCATCCAAAATGCCCATAGTGAGCATGTCGGTATTTTAAGTCGCACCGGTGGCGATGAATTTGCTCTATTAATCAAAAGCTATGATGTAGATTTAAGTAAACAGCTGATTCACCAGATCCAACAGCAGCTAAAAAAAGTCATTTTGATCAGTGGCAACAATGAGATTTATATCTCGGCCACCATTGGCGCCAGCTTGCAAAACGTTGGAGAGCAGCGCAACCTGCTACAAGAAGCCGATGCCGCCCTTTACGAGGCCAAACGAACCCAACGAGGCTCCTACGGCTTTTATGAAGACCGACTCACTCAAGAGAGCCAGCGTAAACTCAGCTTAAGTGCCAAGCTCAAACTAGCCATAGAAAACCAAGATTTACTAGTTTATTACCAACCTCAATACTGCGCTAAAAATGGTCAAGTTCGTGGTGTAGAAGCGCTAGCGCGCTGGCATGATGAAGACTTAGGTTGGGTCTCACCGGGAGAGTTTATTCCAGTAGCAGAAGCCACCGGCATCATTGAACGGCTGGGGGATTACGTACTAGAAAAAGCCTGTAATGATGCGGCCAGTTGGCTTAAGCAAGGCCTGCCGCCCATCACTATGTCGGTCAACGTATCCGCTCATCAATTACGCTTTGGTCAGTTTATTCAACGCTTAAGTGAGTGCCTAAACCGCAGCCAGCTTCCCCAACACTTACTGGAGCTGGAGCTTACCGAATCAGTTTTTATTGAACGGGAAAACGAAGCCATTCCCTTATTAAAACAAATCAAACAATTGGGCGTAAATTTAGCCATAGATGACTTTGGTACCGGCTATTCTTCGCTGTCTTATTTGTCGAAGCTCCCTTGGGATACCTTAAAAATAGACCGCAGTTTTATTAGCCAAATCCCCGATGACCAAGAGCAATGCCAGCTCACCGCCACCATTATAAAAATGGCGCATAACCTAAACCTAAACGTGGTGGTAGAGGGCGTAGAGACCAAAGCCCAACTAGACTTTGTTAGCCAGCGCGGCAGCCAAATTATTCAAGGTTTTTATTATTCGCCGGCCATTGAAAAAGACCAATTAGAGGCGCTGTTAGCCGCGCAAGGCTCAGCATAATCAGCAATGGCTAAGGGCTATTCAATTTATTCGCGCGCGTTAAGCCTAGGCTAACGCTGCCAGCTAGGCAGTAACAACAGGGTTTAGCTGCATAGCAGGTGTAGAGCAAAGATAGTCTTCCCCCCAGCGCTTGGTTATACTGGCGTTTTTGCTGTTACAGATCCCCTCGTGAACCGTTTTTTACAACTTTATGCCCAACGCAAAGCCGCTGCCACCACTGAATTTAAAGGGCGAGGCGCCCGCCGTGCTCGCTGTAGCCGCTGCCAAATGCCTCAACAACATTGCTTTTGTGAGCAAGCAATCCTGC
>NZ_JBNKPP010000049.1:0-6886 GCF_050295395.1 Agarivorans sp. | reverse complement strand
ACAGTAGGGCTGAGCCCAGTCGTTCCACTGGTGCGCCTTGCTAGCGGTGAAAATCCTAAGCAGCAGTTGAGTGACATATTTGAGCGCCTTGGCTTACCCATATTGGCCATTGTGGTGTTTTTGCTGCTGTGGAGTGTATCGGCCGCTAAGGTGCAAACCAGTTTAGGCACTTTGCCAGGACCCGCTGAAGTATGGCAGCAATATCAGGGTTTAGTGCTTGAGCACAAAGAAGAGCGGGCCAAAGCCGAAGCATTTTATCAACGCCAAGAGGAGCGTAATGCCAAGAAGTTGGCGAAGAACCCCGATGCTGAAGTTAAATTTAGACCCTATACCGGCAAAGAAACCTTTTTTGACCAAATCATTACCAGTTTGTACACGGTGTTTTCCGGGTTTATTTTAGCCAGTTTGATCGCTATTCCCATCGGTGTAGCCTGTGGTTTAAACAAAAAGCTTTATGCCGCGATTAGCCCCTTAATTCAGGTATTAAAACCGGTGTCTCCGTTGGCTTGGTTGCCCATCGTCACTATGGTGGTGAGTGCGGTGTATATCAGCGATGAGCCGATGTTTTCCAAGTCTTTCGTTACTTCGGCTATCACGGTGACTTTGTGTTCACTGTGGCCCACTCTAATCAACACGGCTACCGGCGTGGCCTCTATTGATAAAGACTGGTTAAACGTAGGTCGAGTGATTCAACTTCATTGGAGTAAGCAAGTTTTTAAAATCGCGATTCCGGCTTCACTGCCGATGATTTTTACCGGCTTACGCATTTCTTTGGGCATTGGCTGGATGGTGTTGATTGCGGCGGAAATGTTAGCGCAAAACCCTGGCCTAGGTAAGTTTGTTTGGGATGAGTTCCAAAATGGCAGCTCTGACTCGTTAGGGCGGATCATGGTAGCCGTGGTGGTAATTGGTTTAATTGGTTATGTATTGGATTGGTTGATGGTGAGTTTACAAAAAGTGATTTCTCACTCGACACCGGAAAGTGCCCGCTAGGAAGAGGAAATAGTTATGTCTCAGTATTTAGAAATAGACCACGTTAGTATTGATTTTCCTACTAAAAATGGCCCTTTCCGAGCCTTGGATGGGGTTGATCTAAATATCGCCAAAGGGGAGTTTGTGTCATTGATTGGCCACTCTGGCTGCGGTAAATCAACGGTGCTTAACATTGTTGCAGGATTATATAACGCCAGCGAAGGCGGCGTGGTATTGGAAGGCAAAGAAGTATATCGGCCAGGGCCTGATCGCGCCGTGGTGTTTCAAAACCATTCCTTATTGCCATGGCTTACCGCTTATCAAAATGTAGAGTTAGCAGTAAAAGAAGTATTTAAAGGGCAAAAATCCAAGGCTGAAATGAAGCAGTGGATAGAACATAACTTGGAATTGGTACACATGAGCCATGCCATGCATAAGCGCCCCGACGAAATATCCGGGGGCATGAAGCAGCGGGTAGGCATAGCACGAGCCTTGGCGATGCAGCCCAAAGTATTATTAATGGATGAGCCTTTCGGCGCTTTGGATGCGCTGACACGAGCGCATTTGCAAGACTCTCTGATGGAAATTCAACAGGAACTGAATAACACCGTGATTATGATTACCCACGATGTTGATGAAGCGGTGCTGCTGTCAGACAAAATAGTGATGATGACTAATGGCCCAGCGGCAACTGTAGGTGAAGTATTAGAGGTTAAGCTGGCTCGACCTCGTGATCGCGTAGCCTTGGCCGATGACAGTGAATATAACCATTATCGCTCGCAAGTCTTGAAGTTCCTATATGAACGCCAGCGTAATCCAGCCCAAGCTGAAAAAAAGGCTAAGCCCAAGTTAGTGAAACCTAACCAAGCAGCCTAAGGTCTTGGGATGGCCCTCTAAACATTATTTATTGATGGTTTAGGCTTGGGCACTAAGTAAGTGAAACATCGTGAGTTTAGCAGTAATAGATCTGCGGCTTAGTCTCGTTTTATAGTTGTTGCTTTGTTATAGTCGAGCACAAAATTTGGCGTGAAGGCTTGCTTAAAAGGAGAATAATTATGTCGCAGGTACGAGTAGCGATTGTTGGGTGCAATGGACGTATGGGCAAAAACTTACTGGAAGCAGTAAACCAAAGTCCGGCCACCTGCTTAGGCGCTGCTACCGAGCGTCCTGGCTCAAGCTTAATAGGTGTGGATGCGGGTGAACTGGCAGGGCTCGGTAAATTAAATATCGCCATTGTTGATAACATTGACCAAGCGAAAGACGATATTGATGTGATCATCGATTTTACTGCTCCAGCGGTCACTTTGAGCCATGTCGAGTGGGCTAGAGCAAATGGTAAAAAAATGGTGATCGGTACCACCGGCTTTAGCGATGAGCAAAAACTACAACTTAAACAGGCCGCAGAGGATATCGCCATTATGTTTGCTCCTAATATGAGTGTAGGGGTTAACCTGGTGTTCAAACTGCTGGAAGTGGCGGCGAAGGTGATGGGTGACTATACCGATATCGAAATTATCGAGGGTCATCATCGCCATAAAGTCGACGCACCATCGGGCACTGCTTTAGGCATGGGAGAAGTGATTGCCGATACTCTTGGGCGAGACCTGAAAAAGGTCGCTGTGTATGGCCGTGAAGGCATTACTGGAGAGCGGGAACGAGACACCATTGGTTTTGCTACTATTCGAGCAGGCGATTTAGTTGGCGAACATACAGCCATGTTTGCCGATATTGGCGAGCGAGTGGAAATTACCCATAAAGCCTCGAGCCGAATGACTTTTGCTAATGGCGCTGTGAGAGCTGCAATTTGGTTAAAAGATAAACCGAATGGCTTGTTTAATATGCGAGATGTCCTCGGCTTAAATGACTAAACTGCTGTATTTTTGTCTGTTTTTTAAACGCCACTGAGTGGCGTTTTTTTATACTCAAAAATAAATCACAGTATTTTATTCTAAAGACCCCTTTGAAAGCGTTATCAGAAGCCTTCTTGAAACCGTTTTCAAGTTTATTGTTCTTTGAACGGCCTCACAAAGCCCATAAAAAACACACTAATGTAACGCTCTGTTACCCAAAGTTACGCTGTCGTCACAGTCCTTTTTTTCGTGAACTTCTACCTTATTGGGCATCTCGTTCTATGGAAGGCGAGAGTCAATCAAACCCATACATAATAACATTCACTTACTGGGTAATAGCTCAGTAAAAGGAAAGGAAAGGCTGACATGGATATAAAAATTAGTAAGCTTGCAAGGCTTACCATGCCCGTTCTAGCGACGGCATTGCTAGCGGCTTGTGGAAGTAGTGATGACAACAATGGAGGTGGCGGCAACGTTATCGATGGTCTATACACTGCGGCAGATAACGAAGTTGTTCTATATTACAAGCGTGATGAAGCGCATCAGCGTGTAGACGAGTCTGCTTATGAAGGTTGGGGTTTACACCTATGGAATAACGCAGCTTGTGCAAGTATCGATTTAGATGCAATGGGCGGCGAAACTGCTTGGGATGCACCATTCCCTGCAACTGGTATCAGCGAAACTTACGGCGCTTACTACGTTCTTAAGATCGATACCGAAGTAAACGACCCTTATGAATGTATGAACTTCATTTTACATAATGGAGATGATAAAGCCTTTGGTAGCGCAGACGCGAAGATTAACTTGGCCGATCTTGATGAGTCTCGTGGTGTATTTGGTTTCCACGGTAGCAGCGAATTATTTTATACTCCTGTGGCCGAGCGCCCAGTGGCGATTGATGGTGCTAAAGCCCATTGGTTAGATGCTACAACCATCGCTTGGGAAGGCGCAGCCGATGCGACAGCATTAGAGCTACGTTACGATCCAAATAATAACATCGCTATGGATCCTGAAACTAAAAAAGTGACTGGTGGTACGGCTGTTGAGTTAAAGGCTGGCTCGCTTGAGGGGACTCTAAAAGAACGTTTCCCTCACTTAGCGGGTTTAGCGGCAGCGACTATTGACGTTGATGACGCAACGTTACGTCAAATTTTGAAAAGCCAAATCGTGGTAGTGGCTAAAGATGCCGAAGGCGCAGCGACTGCGGCGACTCAAGTACAGAAACCTGGTGTGATTGATGCAGTCTTCGTGGAAGGTGAAACAGGTGCCCTTAACGAAGAGCTAGGTGCGATTGTCTCTGGTGATGACGTGACCTTCAAAGTATGGGCACCGACTGCACAAAGCGTTAAATTATACTTGTATGACGATGAAAAAGCGGCTGTCGGTGAGCCTATTACGATGACCGAGGCGGCAAATGGTGTCTGGTCGGCTGAGCAGGCTGGCGCTGTGGGTAAATACTACCGCTACGAAGTGACGGTGTATCATCCAACTACCAAACAGATTGAAACCCGTATGGTGACAGACCCATACTCGTTGGCGCTTTCAACTAACTCACTTTATTCAATGGTGGTGGATTTAGACGCCGATGCAACTAAACCAGCGGGTTGGGATGAGGATGTTCGCCCTGTATTAGAAAATGACGTTGACCACGTATTGTATGAGTCTCACCTGCGTGACTTCAGCTTCAGCGATCAACAAGGTACTCCTGCTTACAATGGTAAATACTTAGCATTGACCGAAGCAGAGCGTGAATCTGTTTCTCACTTGCAAGAGTTAAAAGATGCCGGTTTAACTACGCTACATATTCTTCCTGCATTTGATATCGCGACTGTGGATGAGAATCCTGAGAATGTGGTTGATATTAACGATACCGTGGGTGAACTGTGTGATTTGGCTCCTGCTGCTTCAGTATGTGGTTCGGTTGATGGCAGCATGGTAATTGAAGAATTGTTGGCATCTTATGATCCCGCAAGTGGTGAAGCTCAGGCACTAATGGGCGACTTACGCGCACTAGATAGCTTTAACTGGGGTTATGACCCTTATCATTACACTGTGCCAGAAGGTAGCTACGCTACTGATGCAGAAGGTACGACTCGTATCAAAGAGTTCCGCCAAATGGTGAAAGCGACTCATGATATGGGCTTGAAAATAGTAATGGACGTGGTGTACAACCATACCAACGCTTCTGGTGTGAATGAAAAATCGGTACTCGATAAAATTGTCCCTGGATACTACCACCGTCGTGATACTAATACTGGTGGTGTAGAAACGTCTACTTGTTGTGATAACACTGCTACAGAAAACCTGATGATGGGTAAACTAATGACTGACTCATTAGTGACTTGGGCAGAGGAATACAACGTTGACGGCTTCCGTTTCGACTTGATGGGTCACCAACCTAAAGATTTAATGGTTGATGCCTTAGCAGCAGTACGTGAAGTAGACGACAATACCCTATTCTACGGTGAAGGTTGGGACTTTGGGGAAGTCGCTGGTGATGCACGCTTCACTCAAGCCACTCAGTGGAATATGGCTGGCACAGAAATTGGTACCTTCTCTGACCGCTTGCGTGATGCCGTTCGTGGTGGTAGCCCATTTGATAGTGGAACGGGTATTCGCCAAACCCAAGGTTTTGGTAATGCCGATACACTAAACGAATTAAATACCGATGAAGATGCCTTCCGTACTTCGGCTTTACATAACCAAGACTTAATTCGCGTGGGTATGGCTGGTAACTTGCAGAAATTTGTTTTGCTTGATGCCGAAGGTAATACTCGTCGTGGACAAGACGTTAACTACAATGGTGCTAAAGCGGGTTACACCTTAAATCCATCAGAAAATATTTCTTATGTATCTAAGCACGATAACCAAACCTTGTGGGATAACAACGCGTACAAGATGGCTACTGCTACACCCGCAGCAGACCGCGCACGTATGCAAGCTGTGAGTTTGTCGACAGTGATGTTGGGTCAAGGTATTCCATTTATTCACATGGGCTCTGAGCTACTTCGTTCTAAATCAATGCAACGTGACAGCTACGATTCTGGTGATTGGTTCAACCGCGTACGTTTCGACGGTAGTGATAATAACTGGAATGTGGGCCTACCACGTGAAGACAAAGATGCTGCAAACTGGGATCTTATTAAACAAATTATTGCTGATGAGACAACCAAACCTGCTGCTACGGATATAGATCTAACTAAAGAGCAGTTCCTAGAATTGTTGAAAATTCGCTCTAGTAGCCCATTGTTCCGCTTACCTACTGCCGAAGAAGTGCAAGCACGTGTCGACTTCCGCAACGTAGGGAAGGACCAAATTCAGGGCTTAATTGTTATGTCTATTGATGATGGTACTAGTGCCGGCGCAGATTTAGACGAAAATAACGACGCCATTGTTGTGGTACTTAATGCGACCAGTGAAGAGCAAATCTTTCCAATTGAAGGGGCAACCGGCTTTGACCTACATGAAGTTCAACAAACTTCAGTCGATGGCGTAGTTCAAAGTGCAAGCTTTGCTGATGGGAAATTCACCGTACCTGCGCGCACTACTGCGGTATTTGTTCAAGCTCAAGGTGATGCTCAAGGTGCAGGTCTTCCAGTTGATTCTTCAAACAAAGACTTAAGTGCTATCCCTCCTCTAGGTGATACCCAAGTTTATGTTCGTGGTTTGGCTGATGTATGGGATCCTGTAAACGAACTGACTTTCACTCAGCAAGGTAAGTATGAATACACTACTACTTTAGATGCTGGTGACTACAGCTTTAAAGTAGCCGATGCTAACTGGGGTGACGTAAACTACGGTGCTGCCGATGGTTCATTGACTTTAGGTACGCCAAAAGTACTTGAGTATAACGCTGATAACCTAAGCTTTTCTATCAATGCGAAGTCAGTAGTGACTATTGTGGCTAATTTCTCTGATATGGATGCGCCAACAGTGTTAGTTACTGCTGCTGAAGTTGCTAGTTGTGGATTACTAGAAGATAGCGCAGAAACAGGTCCATTAACGAGTCAACTGGCTGTTCGTGGTAGCCATTCTGGCTGGGGATGGTCTTCAGACTATGCGCT
>NZ_JBNKPP010000048.1:0-2745 GCF_050295395.1 Agarivorans sp. | reverse complement strand
AACAAGTGCAGTAACCAAGACAGCGGGTGGCTGGCGGTCTCTAAAAACCACTGCTCTAAGTTAAACTTAAGTGGCAAGTTTACTTGCGAGCTAAGTTGCACCCTTACTGGCCCCTGTGTTGGCTGAATCAGTTGATTTATTAATTGAGCACTTTCCAGCTGGTTAAAGGCGTAGTTCACCCACAAACGCTTCGGCCAGTTTGCCGGTAGCTGGTTGGCCGAGAGGCCTAACAACGGTTTTTCGCAGATAATCGCCTGCTGGGAAAAATGCTCAATTACCAACATATGGCTTATTGCAGGCGTGGCAAGAATCACCAAGTCGACCTCAGGCACTAGTTCTAAAGACTGGCAAGCATGAGCGATATTAAGCTGTTGGGCTAAGCTTTGGGCGCGTGGTAGATCAACATCTACCAATGCACTTAGCTCTAGGCCGCTTTGCTGCAGCGCAGCTAGGTGCACCATGCCCCAATTACAGCCAATAATGGCAGCTTTTGTGATTGGTTTAGTTTGCGACAACACCAACTCCTAAGGATTAACTTTGGCAGCCACTACAATGAAGCGAGCGCCTTCATCGCCGGCTTTTACAAAGTGGCTTTGTCCGGGGTGGATGCAATGCGAATCACCCACTTGCAGTACTTGGGTGCATTGTTGCTGGTCGTGTATCACGGTAACGTGTAGCTCGCCACTGAGTAGGTAATACACTTCTTCGGTAGCGGTGTGCTGGTGTAGGCCAATGCTGGCATTGGGCTCTAGGTGAGAATCCATCACCAGCTCGATGCCGCTGCTGAGTATGTTCTCTGCCTTGTCTGGCTCTTCACTGTAAATCCAAGTGCCATCGAGACGCCCTTCACCTTGCATGCCCTGTGGGGCGCTGGGGTTGGGGTGGGCAGGTTGGTAAACCACCGTGGCCATCTTCTCGCCATGCTTAAAACTGTAACCTTCACCGAGGTAGAGCGGTGCTTCGCCTTGGTGAAAATCACTATCTTTGAATATTCTTGAAGAGGGCTTATACGACATATTATGAAGCTCCTAGCAGTTTGTACCAGTGTAAAATATTTGCCGCCGAGAAGCAGCCATTCAGCCAACAAAATTGAGGCTCTTGGTTCAGCTTAAGTTTTTTCGTTGAAAAAGCACTTGATACCGCCTGCTTCGCGCCTTGAAAGCTTGCACAAACCCAAGAACTTTGGATAATGCCAGCCCTGTTCTACATTTAGAATGTCCCTGCAACGTCGAGTCTGGAAATATCATGAGCGAGCAAGAGCAAAACCAAGCGCCTGAGGCTTCATCAGAGCAAGCAGAAGATAAGCGTCTTCGTAAGATCCGTAGCTTTGTTAAACGCGAAGGTCGGCTAACTAAACGCCAAGAAAAGGCGCTGAGTGAATTTTGGCCACAAATGGGCTTAGATTACCAAAGCGAAAACTACTCGTTGGCGACAGTATTTGGACGCGAAGCTAAAACCGTACTAGAAATCGGTTTTGGCATGGGAGCTTCATTAGTAGAAATGGCTAGCAATGCGCCCGAGACTAACTTCATTGGTATTGAAGTACATCGCCCTGGCGTAGGCGCGTGTATGGCCGACGCAGTGGAAGCTGGCATTAACAACCTACGGGTATTTGAGCACGATGCGGTAGAAGTGCTTAACGACAGCATTCCCGACAATAGCCTAGACACCGTGCAGCTGTTTTTCCCCGACCCATGGCATAAGTCGCGCCACCATAAGCGCCGCATCGTTCAGCCTGAGTTTGTTGAATTACTGCGTAAGAAGCTCAAGGTGGGTGGGGTTTTCCACATGGCTACCGACTGGGAAAACTATGCCGAACACATGTTAGAAGTGATGCAGGCCGCGCCGGGTTACCAAAATACCTCTAGCACTAACGACTATGTGCCACGCCCTGATTGGCGTCCGCTGACTAAGTTTGAAAATCGTGGCCATCGTTTAGGCCACGGAGTGTGGGATTTGATATTTGAGCGTATCGACTAAGCTTAGTCGGTAAAGCAAGTAAGAAGGTCGTTTAGAAATAAACGGCCTTTTTTTGTGACTCGCCAATGCTGCTCGCTTTCTTCTAGCAGATCTTGCTGAATGGCCTGTTTAATCGGCTGTTCAATGGCCGATAAGGGCAGGCCGCTTAATTCACAAAAGTCAGCCTTGGGAATGTCTTCAAACAGCCGTAAGCGATTCAGGAAGAACTCAAAGGCCAGATCTTGTTGTTCTACCGCCCATTGCTTGAATAAGAAGGAACGCTTTGGCTCCAGGTAGCCCTTGGGATGCTTGACCTTTTCGGTGCGATACAGCTGTTGGTTGCTTAAGTCGGTGATTTTGCCGTGGGCACCACAGCCAATGCCGAGGTAGTCACCAAAACGCCAATAATTAAGGTTATGTACTGCGCGATCCCCATCACGACAGTAGGCTGAAACTTCATACTGCTGATAACCCGCTTGCTGTAGCTGTAGCTGCCCCTGTTGGTAGATGTCCCAGAGTAAGTCTTCGTTAGGCAATTTAGGTGGGCGCGAGGCAAAGGCAGTATTGGCCTCAATGGTGAGCTGATACCACGACAGGTGGCTAGGCCCCAAAGCAAAGGCTTGTTCCAGATCGGCCATGGCTTGCGCTAGGCTTTGTTGTGGCAGGCCATGCATTAGGTCGAGGTTAATGCGTTTAAAGCCCGCTTGCTGGGCAAATTCAAAGGCGCGGATCGCCTCGTCACCGCTATGAATACGTCCTAGTTTGCTCAGGTGTTGGCTTTGGAAA
>NZ_JBNKPP010000047.1:0-2749 GCF_050295395.1 Agarivorans sp. | reverse complement strand
ACTGCCGGCATGGCCAATTCGAGGCATACCGAACCATGAGCTACATTTAAGAGCGTGTCCTTACCCGCTAAACCTCTCACATGGTCTTTATTTGGTAGAAGACCCAAGCATAACCAACCAAACAGCGTTAGCTCACAACAAACTTGAAAAAAACTCACCAACAAATAGCGACATTCTATACTTGAATCAACCAACTGAAGGGTTTCGCTTAAATGATACGACTTCGCAGACTTTGCTGGACATTACTTTTATTAAGTAGCCCAGCCTTAGGGGCTCAAACACTAAAAGTCGCCTTAATCGACCATGACCTCGATGCTGGGGAAGAAGCCAGCATAAAAAGTTTAAAGCTCGCAGCCAGTAGCTTAAACATTGCCCTGCAGTTGCTTCCGCTACCAGAAATTAGGGCAGAGCACTTAATGGAGTACGACGAACTCGATGGTGAAGCTTTTGCTTATGAAATCCCCGGTCGTCAAACGAGAAACATGTTTAAAATTGATGTTCCAATAGAAAGTTCAGCCCTATGGATATGGGTACACCAAAGCCAAGCCTGTATTGAAGACCCAGTCCAATTAGCTCACTTCAAGCCAGTTGGCATTACCGGCATCCCTTATTTTGAGATATTTTATCAACTTTCAGAGGTGGGTTATGAAAAAGTATCCAACCCACATAAATTAGTCACTATGTTACGGCTGGGGCGAGCTGATTATTTTGCCGCCACCAAACGCTCTATTAACAACCTGCTTGACGAACTGGAGCAACAGCAAATAAAAACTTGTTTCAACCAAGCCTATACCACCATTACCAGCTACTTTTACCTAAATAATAGACACCAAGAAATAGCCAAGGCCCTCACCCAAGAACTAAGTAAGGCCATCCTTATTTATCCTGATGACGATGCTAACAAAGACGATGTAGAGTAAGTCCAGCCGCCAAGCCGAACTTAACAATAACAACTAATAAAAGCACTAGAGCCTAGCTTCAAGTGCTGGTAGTGTAGGCAACTTAAGGATCACATGATTTATAGGAACCTAGGTTTTGAGCCGCTCTTCTTTCCAACAGTTTCATTGGCATTCACAGCAATTTGGCTGTGCCAGCAACGATATTGATTGTTTTTATCAGCAACTCCAACATCAGATGCAACGTTTAGCTATGGCTAAGCAAACACTGGGAGAAATCGCTGCTTACCCCTTAGATTTATACCAATCTGCCGAGCCTCAAGCCGACAAAGCCAATATCTTAATTAGCGCCGGTTTTCATGGAGAAGAAGCCGCTGGCCCCTGGGGAATGTTGAAGTTTTTAAGCCAACTAGAAAACGACATATTCTCGCAAATCAACCTCAGTGTACTGCCTTTAGTTAACCCCACCGGATTTAAAGCAGGCCATCGTTTTAATCAGTTTGGTGAAAATCCCAATCGAGGTTTTGCGGTTGAAGACGGCCAAGCCGTAGTGTCTGAAGAGAGCTCTGTAGAAGGAAAACTGTTAATAGCCCATCAAGACTTACTAAAAACGCTGAGTCGAGATGGTATTTTGACCTGCCATGAAGATGTATTGCAGCACAGCTGTTATGTTTACTCCTTTGAACCTGGACAAGCAGCAGGAGCCTTTAGCACGGGGCTAAGGGATAGCTTAGCCCACTACTTTACGCTTGCCGCCGACAACACTATCGACGGCTGGAATTTGGATAAGGGCTTGATCCATAACCACTACGACAGTTCATTTGAGTCGTGCTTAGTGCAGTTAGGTGCTAAACGCGGCGCCTGCAGTGAAACCCCAGCGCTGGAAGACTTCGATCAACGCATCAACGCCAATTGTGCGGTGATGCAGCAATTTTTGTCGGTCAGCCTCAAGCAGAGTTAATACTCGCTTAAGCCTTGGTGGAATTTAGCTAAGCCTGCGATTCCACCTTGTCTTGCAGATCTAAGTGCATCTCTATCACCCCATCCTCTAACTCAAACTTAACCCTAAAGCCAAGGTGTTTAGCCAAGCCCGCCATGCCTCGGTTTTGTATCATGGTCATGCCCGTTAAGCTCTGAGTGCCCATGGTTTGATAATAACGAATTAACTTTTGCAACAGATGCTTACCCAAGCCAAGGCCTTGTAAATCGCTTCTTACCGCCATGGCAAATTCGGCTTCAATATTGTCAGGGTCAATGGTGGCCCGCACTACCCCCAAAATTGCTCGGTCATCTTCCGCTTGTTCATCAACTGCGATAAAGGCCATTTCTCGGGCATAATCGATTTGCGTGAGTAGCGCCATTTCCTCATGGGTCATTTGGCCACGAGCGCCAAAATAGCGTTTATAGCGATCTTCCTCACTTAACGAAGAATCAAAGGCCAAATGGTTGGGTTCATCCTCAGGAAGGATCGGTCTGAGTAACACGCGTGAGCCGTTTTTTATCTCACAATATTCTTCTAACTCCCTAGGGTAAGGGCGAATAGCCAAACGTTGCCCTAGCTTGTCATCACTGTCTTGCAGCCGCATATTCACATCTAACAAAATGATGTTATCACCCGCCGCCAATACCGGATTAAGATCTAAGCGTGCAATTTCTGGACAATCGATGATCAAATTAGATAAACGCGTCAGCATTTTACACAGGGCGTCCATTTTTAAGCCGTTGGGCAGCCGCCGGTCTCTTATTTTTTCCGCTTTCAGCGCCGAAATCACTAAATAACGCGCTAAGCTCATGTTCAGCGGCGGCAGCGCCACCGCAGCATCCTGAGTCTCATCCCACTCAGAACCGCCCTC